>JAJRVO010000645.1 GCA_024277275.1 Chloroflexota bacterium | reverse complement strand
TCATTCATCATTGGAAATTGCCACCCGCCGCGCCGCCCAATGCAGCCTGGTTATCCAGCAGCGTCTCAATGCCTATCAAGTTGCGGAGGATGTGAGTCTCTCTTTAAAATTAGCGCTGGGGGCTGGAGAGATTTTAGCCGCGCATCTTGGAGGCGTGTACAATCGCTGGGAATTTCTGGTAACCGGCGCGCCTCTTACTCAGGTAGGGTTAGCCGGACAAGAAGCCAAACCCGGCGACATTGTTCTATCCCCGGAAGCCTGGGCGCTGGTAAAAAATGTAAGTACAGGCGTGCCTCTCTCTTTGCCCCTGTATAAAAAGGAAGACAGTAGACCTTTTATCCCCTCAGGGGGGGAGTCAAAGGGGCCGATGCGATTAGAAAGTATACGCGACTCGCTCCCTCTGCCTGCAACTGCCGGCAGCGCAATCAACCTTGCTCCAAAAGCTAAGGCCGGGTTGCGCCCCTATATTCCCGGCGCTATTTTGACCCGGTTGGCCGCCGGGCAATCCGGCTGGCTGGCAGAATTGCGCCGGGTAACGGTTATCTTTGTTAATTTGCCCGACCTGGATTACACCATGCCGTTGGACCAGGCGCAAAAGGTTATGCACACGCTGCAAACGGTAGCCTATCGCTACGAGGGCAGCATCAACAAACTGAGTGTGGACGATAAAGGCGTGACGCTGGTGGCGGCCATGGGCCTCCCCCCGCTGGCCCATGAAGACGACAGCACGCGGGGGGTGCAGGTTGCGCTGGATATACAAAGCAAATTACGCCAGATGGATTTGCGCAGCGCTATTGGCATTACTACCGGACGGGCCTTTTGCGGTTCTGTTGGCAATGACCGGCGGCGAGAATACACCATGATTGGCGATGTGGTTAATCTCTCGGCCCGGCTAATGCAGGCCGCACCGGGCGATATCCTCTGCGATGTGGCCACGTACCGGGCGGTTCAAGCCTCGGCGGCTCTGGAGCTTATGATGGGGGTAGACTTGGATGGCTCAGGCGAGGTGGGCGATGTGCCTCATTTTGAAGCGCTGACGCCCATCACCGTCAAGGGTAAAGCCAGCCCCATTGCTGTTTATCGTCCCGGTAAGGAAAGAATGACGGTTGAACCGCAAACCCCCTGGCTAACACTGGTCGGACGAGCAGAGGAACGGGCGCTTTTAGCGGAACAGTTACGCGCCCTGCAAGATGGCGACACGGGGCGTGTGATTATCATCAAAGGCGAAGCCGGGATTGGAAAATCGCGCCTGGTGGGCGACTTTCTTAGGCAAGCGGAGAGCATGGGCATGCACAAACTGGTTGGCGCGGGTAATGCCATTGACAAATCCACGCCATACCACGCCTGGCGGCCGGTCTTTAAACAGCTTTTTAACCTGGATGCGCTCCCTAACGACCCGGTTGCGCGGCGCGCCCGCGTTTTAACTCAGCTAACAGAAACGTTCAACACAATCTCTCCGCCAAACCCGGAGGACGCGCTTGCCTCCGCCCTTATTGGCCCAGCTTCCGACCAGGAAAGTCTTGCGGAAACCTGGCGGCAACTGATTCCCCTTCTTGACGCCGTGCTGCCGCTTGATTGGCCGGAGAATGAACTCACCGAGCAAATGGTCGGCAAAGTTAGGGCCGATAACACCTACCAACTGTTGCTGTATCTGTTGCAACACGCTGTTCAAAAAGGCAGCGCAATGGGGTCTCCTTATCTCCTGGTTATGGAAGATGCTTACCTGCTCGACTCGGCCTCTTGGGCGCTGACTTTGCTTGTGGCCCAACAGGTTCAACCTTTACTGCTGGTAATTGTCACCCGCCCTATAACCGACTCTGTGCCGGACGAATTTAACCAACTGCAAAATGCTCCCAATACGCAACAGATTACGCTCAATAATCTGTCTCCGGCAGATACAACGGCGTTGGTGTGTCAACGGCTGGGGGTAAACAAGCTGCCAGAGTCCTTGTCCAAACTTATTTATACCAGGGCGCTTGGCAATCCATTTTTTAGCGAGGAGCTGGCTTATGCGCTTCGAGAGTCCGGCTTGGTTTCCATAACGAATGGCGAGTGCCGGATTTCATCTGAGGCGGGTGATTTTAGGAAACTGAGTTTGCCCGATACCATTCAGGGGATTATCACCAGCCGCATTGACTCTTTGGCGCCCGCCCAACAGTTAACATTAAAGGTAGCTAGCGTTATCGGACATATGTTTGATTTTGTCACGCTGCGCGATATTCATCCAATTGAGGCAGACAGGATACATTTAGACAACTATCTCAATACCCTGGATCGGTTAGATATTACCCGGTTAGAATCTGTAGAGCCAAGTCTGGCTTATATTTTTAAGCAGAAGATTACGCACGAAGTCGCCTATAATATGATGCTCTACTCCCAACGGCGAGAACTACATCGGGCCGTGGCCCGGTGGTACGAGCAAACTTACGCCGAAGATTTGTCGCCCTTTTACTCGCTGCTGGCCTACCATTGGCGTATGGCCGATGAAATTTTAATGACCATAGAGTATCTGGAAAAAGCCGGCGAGCAGGCTTTGTTTAACCACGCTAACGAGGAAGCGGTAGAGTTTTTCAGCGAAGCTCTTGCTTTGGTAGGGGAGCAGGGGAGCGGCCGGCGCAAAGGAGCAGGGGAGCAAAGTCTGATCCAAATCTCCCCCGCGCCTGTAAACAAAGTGTCGCCCCCCCGCACCCTTGCACAAAGGCGGGGTTATTGGGAGTTAAAACTGGGAGAGGCTTATGTCAACTGGGTTAAATTTGGTGAGGGGCGAATTCACTTTGAGCGGGGTTTGTCGCTTTTAGGGTATCCTGTGCCTGAGACAAAAGCAGGTTTGGCGGTAGGATTAATGGGGCAGATAGGGCGACAGGTTCTTTGCCGTTTATGGCCTAAGTATCGCGGCGGCGTTTCTGCCGGTCAATCTGTTTTGTTAGAAGCTGCCCGCGCTTACGAGGGGTTAACGGCTGTGTATTACTTTGCCGATGAAACGCTTCCCTCCCTATATGCCGCTTTTCGCTCGCTCAACCTGGCTGAAGCTGCCGGGCCTTCGCCCGAACTGGCTCGCGGCTACGCCTCGGTGGGGGTGATTGTCAGCTTTGTGCCTGTCCACCGTTGGGCCGAGGCATATTGTCGCCGGGCGTTGGACATGGCCCAACAGGTTGATAACCTGCCCGCGCGGGCCTGGGTATCGCTTTTAAGCGGGCTTTACTACGCCGGGGTAGCGCGCTGGGCAGAAGCGGAAAACCTTCTGGAGCAGGTGATTGAGATATCTCAGCAGTTGGGCGACCACGCCCGCTGGGACGATGGGGCGGGCAACCTGGCTATGCTCCGCTATTTCCGAGGGCAGTTGGGCCAAAGCGCCGAACTGTGTGATGAGGTCTATGACTCTGCGGAACGTCGCAACGTGGCTCACGAACAAGCCTGGGCTATCCGAGGCCAGGTTTACAATCTTTTACCCCGCGGCAAATTCGCCGAGGCGCTGGCCTGTCTGGAAAAACTACAAACCCTGCTGGCCCAGGAAACCCACGTTGTAGACGAGGCCATAAAAATCGACCTCCACGCCCTGCAAGCCATCGTCCACCTGCGCCGCGATGAGCCTGACCAGGCCCTGACCGCCGCTGCCCAGGCTCTTGAACTTTACACCCAAACTTCGCCAACCTCCTATCTGTCGCTCCCCGGCTACGCCGGCGTAGCAGAAACCTATTTGACTCTTTGGGAAGCAGACGCCAACTCAGGCGCGCAGTTTTTAAGCAATCCAAAATCCAAAATCCAAAATCCAAAATCCGCTTGCAAGGCTCTGCGCAGCTACGCCCGCATCTTTCCCATCGGCCAACCCCAGGCCAACCTGTGGCAGGGCGTGTTTGAGTGGCTGTCAGGCCGTCCCGGTAAGGCGCGCAAGTTGTGGGACAAGGGTCTCGCCGCCGCCGAGCGCCTGGCAATGCCCTACGATAAAGGGCTAATCCACTACCAAATCGGGCGACGTTTGCCTGTTGATGATCCGGCCCGGTCTGAGCATTTGACTCAAGCCGGTGAGATTTTTAAGCGGTTGGGCGCACCGTATGATTTGGCGCGGACGCGGCAGGCAAGTGAAGGTTGAAGCCATTGTGAAGAAATAAAGTTATCGAATCGAACCCATTTACTTGTTTGGCTTGGCGGGTTATCCACAGCAGGCTCGCTACCCCTAATTTACACAAGATTTTACTCTGATGATTTGGATTTGGATTGAAAGATGAGTATCATATATCAACTACAAAGCATTGAATTTGAATGGGATGAGGATAAAGCACGAAGCAATGTAAGAAAACACGGGATTATTTTTGCGGAAGCAGCGGAAGTGTTTCTGGACCCTTTCTACCAGGGTGGTGATGCTTCCGTTGACGATGAGCAACGTGAGTTTATTATTGGATATTCACTTTCCCAGCGTCTCTTGTTAGTGGTTTACGTGGAACGCGCTGAGCGAACCCGTATTATCTCGGCCCGTCCTGCTACTCGCTCTGAAAGGAAGTTGTATGAAGAAAACTGAAGAAGGATTTGAATTACATATTCGCCCCCGCCCAACAGAAACCGTATCCATTGAAATTCCAGAAGATACTCTTGAGTCGCTCAAAAAAGTAGCGGCAGGTCGAGATATGTCTTGTCAGGCCTTACTTAAATTTTATATTGGGCAGGGTTTGCGACAAGACTTGACCAAGTTGTTTGGCAACCGTGTGCTAGAAACAGCCGCCGAGGTTTTGGCAAAACACATTCAATCGGAAAAAGAAGTCTCGGAAATTATGGAAGAAATTCGAGTGGCAGCAGTTGATTGAATACGCACATAGCGATGCCTGATAACAAAAATTCTGTGCGCCATCCCCAACTGAGCCATATCGTCACGGACGCAATCTCCCGCCTCCAATCTGAGATGACCCAGGCCGCCCCCTTTATGGCCCAACACATCTCTCGATGGATGCAACAACTCTCCGGCACGACTCAGCCGGAGGATTACTTTATGCACCCCCTGGCTTTTCCCTCGCTGCTGCTGCCGTGGTGGGTTGAACATACACTGACCGATACCCCCAACATTCCCCTCCAATCAGACCTGGCTTACTCCACCATCAACGGTTATTACTATATCCGCCTCATTGATAACCTGATGGACGGTCATGCGACCGTGGAGTTAAAGCTGCTGCCGGCCCTCGGCTTTTTCCACACCCAATTTCAGACGGCCTATCAGCGCCATTTTGCCCAGGATCATCCTTTTTGGGATTCTTTCAGCGCGGTCTGGTCCCATTCAGCCGAAGCTGCCATCAAAGACGCCAATCTGACCAATATCGACGAGACTCAATTTAAGCAGGTGGCGGCTCAAAAAACCTGTGCTGCCAAGATTCCGGCGACGGCGGTTTGCTACTACTATGACCGGCCCGACCTCATCGAACCTTGGTCGAACTTTGTCACTCTCTTTGGCTGCTGGCATCAATTGTTCAATGACCTGTTCGACTGGTACAAGGACTACACCAACCAAACCCCCACCTACTTTCTGTCAGAAGCGGAACGACGCCGAAACCCCGACGAGCCGGTTGCAGGCTGGGTAGCCAGAGAAGGCTTCCAATGGGCTATCGAAAAATCGCAGGGGTGGATGTCGAACTTGAAAGCGATGGCCCACGACCTGCAAAGCCCAGACCTGACAGCTTATCTTGACACACGCCAGGCGATGCTCCTGAAGCAGAAAGAGGATGTTGCCAAAGGGTTGCAGAGCCTTGCCAAAATCATGGCGATTGGCGAGGCATAGTACTTTTTTCGTCTACTAAAAATCCGGGTTTTCTGGTCTAATAATGTTAAAAGGTAACTACTCAGTCTGG
>JAJRVO010000644.1 GCA_024277275.1 Chloroflexota bacterium | reverse complement strand
GTTTGTGTAGTCCACCAATGTATAACGCCTTTGCCGCTTACCGTAACCAAACGCCTACCGTCAGGGCTAAAAGTTATCTGGCGCACATCCGCTTTATGTTTCAATTGGGCCACCGCCCGACCGGTTGTCGCCCTCCAAACTTGCGCCATTTCTCGACCTCCGGTAACCAACCATTGCCCGTCAGGGCTGAAAGCCACATGATACGCCGGTGTTTTGGGTTGTATCCGGGCAATTTCTTTTTGAGACAATACATCCCATACCCGTACTTCTAAATAAGTAGGCGGGCCTGTTTGTATGCTTGTGGCTAATAATTGTCCATTATGGCTTAAAACACCTGCCCATATACTCTCTTTACTTGTCCAATGTACTAACTCTTTACCGGCGGCAATATCCCAGGCTTTAACCTCACTAAAAGCGTATTCCGGTTTGCCAAAAGGGTCGCGTCCCCAGGTTATCAGTTGTTGACTATCCGGGCTAAAAACAATTTGCCGTACCATCGCGTTGCTACGGTATTCAAGAGTAGCAATCAATTGGTAAGTATCAGCGTTCCATATCTTTACCGGCCCAAAGTTGGCAGATGTTGCCATTTGACGACCATCAGGGCTAAAAGCCAATACATGAACAGGTTTTTGTTCATCCAGACGAAGCGCCTGTTCTATAGCAGTTTCCCATATCCTCGCTGTCTTATCAACGCTGCCGGTTAACAGCCGTCGCCCGTCGGGGCTAAACATTATGCCGGTTACTTTATCTTCATGCATTAAACGCATCACTTCCCGGCCAGCATCCAATTTGTCGGCGGTATTTGTTTGCGCCCGCCATAGCCGTACAGTGTTATCATCGCTTCCTGTCGCTAACAAATGACCATCCGGGCTAAACGCGGCAGACCAAACCATACCATTATGCTTCATCTGAGCAACTTGCCACCAACCAATTGTTGGCGCCCATAAATGCACAACTCCAAGCGTAGAATTTTCTTTACCGCCGGCAGTTGCTAACCATTGACTATCGGGGCTAAATATTACTTTTCTGACCCACCCTTCTTGTTGCATTTGTGTTATTTCTTGTCCGGTGGCTGTATTGGTTACTTTTACAACCCCATCATCACTGCCCGAAGCGACAAACTGCCGGTTGGGGCTGATGTCTACAGTTCTAACCACGCTACCTTGGGCTATCCTCACCAACTCCCGGCCAGAAGAGATTTCCCACACTCGCGCAGTTTGGTCGGCGCTGCCGGTTACCAACCACCGTCCATCAGAACTAAAAACTAAATCATTAATAGCAGTTGTATGAGTAATTTGCCCGGTTTCTTGCCACGTCTGTGTATCCAACACATATATCCAGTTATCATAGTGCGTTGCCAACCATTTGCCATCGGGGCTAAATAACACCGTGTTTACTAATCCTTTAGGCTCTAATTGCTTTATTTCTTGCCAGGTAGATGTATCCCATATCCGAACAATTCTATCAAAGCCGCCTGAAGCCAGCCACCGGTTATCAGGGCTAAAATCTACACTATTTACCCAACCGCTAAAGTTAATTCCGGTAATTTTTTTGGTATTGGCTATTTCCAATACGCTTACCTCGCCTATATCATTATCATTGCCGCTTGCTGTCGCTAACCAGCGACCATTGGGGCTGATTTTTACATCAAACACATATCCGGTATGTTTTATTTGAGCTATTAACCGGGGTAATACAGCAAGTCCTTGTCGTACCACTTGTTCAGCCTCTAGCACAGGCCCGCTTTTTACCTCATCAAATCGTCGCAACGATTCAGTCGCCAGCAGTAACCCCAACATGGGGTCATCATTGTGGCTAAAGGCTGCCGCCTGAGCCTGGGCTGCCAACTGGCGTGCTATGGCAACCTGTCGCTGCTTTTCAACTTGCTGCGCTTGAGCCACAGCAGCGGCCCGGGTTGCTTCAGTAGTTGCTGCTTTTTGGATCAATATCTCTACAGTAGCCTGAGCCGTAGCCTGAACAGACACAACCCGGGCCGCAGTAGTGGCCTGTAACTGCTCCACCTGCGCGACAGACCGGGCTTGAGTTGTCGCCGCAACATAAGTTTGTTCATAGGCTTTACGCCCCTGGTTCCAAACCAGTTGAATCAGTATCAGCAACACTAATCCTATAATAACAGCTATTTTCCATCTCATATTTTGCACCCTTGCCTTTCACCGGTTATTAAATTGTAACACAATGGCTTCACTTCTATCGGCCTCTAACCTGTCAATTAAATGACGCTTTGAGCGTGGGGCAACTGTTGTCTTTGTGTGGGGCATCATGAAGGATACAATGCCAATTGGCAATAACCGAAGATAAAGAGTAAAATATCGCCGGTTAACCCTCTACTTCCCCAACCAACCCGCTTTGCAAAACGGCGCCGTTTTGCGGTAAGTTTTCTAACTGCAACCCCGTCAAAAAGAAATGGCTATTCACCCGGTTTTGTTTGGATTTGTCAATCCAAACAAGCCGTCAATTTATCAGTAATTCCCGGTTTGGAAACTGTGCCGCCGATAACCACTTAGCCGGAAAGATTTTTGTCGGGGTCAGAGCAGAATTTGCAGAATTAACGAATCAAAATTCTATCATTCCAGAAATTCTGCTCTGAAATGTCGACAATAATTGTCAAACCGGGAAATTGCTGTCCATTTATCAATTCACTGGAAGCAACCAAACCGTAACAAAACAAAAATATTTAAGGAGCATAAACAATGACCAAACTCACCAAAAACTCACTCGGCGCGCGAGCCAGGTTTGATACCGGCAGTGGTGAAGCCTATATCTACCGGCTGGACAAATTGGAACAAGACGGCCTGGGCAACATCTCACGCTTGCCCTTCTCTATCAAAATTTTGCTGGAAGCCGTGCTGCGCGAAGTTGACGGCTTCACCGTCACCGAAGAAGACGTGCAAAAACTGGCCGCATGGAACGCCGCCGCCCCGGCCCCCGATGAAATTCCCTTTAACCCGGCCCGCGTGATTTTGCAGGACTTTACCGGCGTACCGGCTGTGGTTGATTTAGCTGCCATGCGCTCAGCGATGGCCCGGCTAGGCGGCGACCCGCAAAAAATCAACCCGGTAGTGCCGGTCCATCTGGTTATTGACCACTCGGTGCAGGTGGATGTTTTTGGTCAAACCATCGCCCTTGAGCGCAACGCGGAAATTGAATTTAAGCGCAACCGCGAGCGATACGAGTTTTTGCGTTGGGGGCAGCAAGCCTTCGACAACTTTAGCGTTGTGCCGCCCGCCAGCGGCATTGTTCACCAGGTTAACCTGGAATACATTGCTAAAGGCGTTTGGACTCGCCCGGAAGAGAATGGCATTGTAGCCTATCCCGACACGCTGGTTGGCACGGACAGCCACACCACCATGATTAATGGGTTGGGCATTGCCGGCTGGGGTGTGGGCGGCATTGAGGCCGAGGCGGTGATGCTGGGCCAGCCCATTTATATGCTCACCCCGGCGGTAGTCGGGTTCCGGCTGACCGGCCAACTTCAAGAAGGCGTAACCGCCACCGACCTGACCCTGACCGTGGTCCAAATGCTGCGCCAAAAGGGCGTAGTCGGCAAATTTGTTGAATTTTACGGCCCCGGCCTAAACCAGATGACCCTGCCCGACCGGGCCACCATCGCCAACATGGCCCCCGAATATGGGGCCACGATGGGCTTCTTCCCAATGGACGCCGAGTCGCTTAACTACATGCGCCGCACCGGACGCTCGCCGGAACAAGTCGCGCTGGTGGAGCGATACGTCAAAGAGCAGGGCCTTTTCCGCACCGAAGACACCCCCAACCCCGAATTTACCGACACCCTGGAGCTTGACCTGGGCGACGTGGTTCCCAGCCTGGCCGGACCAAAACGCCCCCAAGACCGAATCCCGTTGTCGAACATGAAAGAGGCATTTCACACCTCCCTGACTGCCCCTGTTGGGCCGCAAGGATTTGGTCTGGCGGACGCCGATTTGGAGCGCAAAGGCATGGTCAAAGGCAACGGTCAACCCGGCACAGAAATCACACACGGGGCGGTAGTGTTGACTGCCATCACCTCTTGCACCAACACCAGTAACCCATCGGTGATGTTGGGGGCGGGCATCCTGGCTAAAAAGGCCGTTGAGCGCGGCTTAACCGTGCCCGCTTACGTTAAAACCAGCCTGGCCCCCGGCTCCAGAGTGGTCACAGATTACCTTAACGAAGCCGGTTTGACCCCCTATCTGGAACAACTGGGCTTCCACACGGTTGGCTACGGCTGCACCACCTGCATCGGCAATAGCGGGCCGCTGCCCAAGCCGGTGGTCGACGCCGTTACCACAGGCGACTTGATAGTATCGGGCGTACTGAGCGGCAACCGCAACTTTGAGGGGCGTATTCATCCTTACATCAAGGCCAACTACCTGGCCTCGCCGCCGCTGGTGGTGGCTTACGCCCTGGCCGGGACAACGGATATCGACCTGACCGCCGAGCCTGTCGGCACGGACAAAGAGGGGCAGCCGGTCTACCTGAAAGACATCTGGCCGACTCAGGCCGAAGTCGCCGCAGAGTATGACAAGGCCCTCAACCCCGACACTTTCCAAAAAGTATACAACGGCATCGAGGAAAGCAACCCCAAATGGAACGAAATCCCGATAGCGGAGGGAGCGTTGTACGAGTGGGGCGAATGGTCAACCTATATTCAGGAGCCGCCTTTCTTTATTGAGATGGGCGTTGACACTCACCCAATTCAACCGATTACGGAGGCCAAAGTACTGGTTAAAGTGGGCGACTCGGTGACAACCGACCACATCTCCCCCGCCGGGGCCATCCCCGCCGATATGCCCGCCGGTCAGTATTTGCAAGAGCGCGACGTGGCCCCGCACGAGTTCAACTCCTTTGGTTCGCGGCGAGGCAACGACCGGGTGATGACTCGCGGCACGTTTGGCAATATTCGCCTGCGCAACCAGATGGCTCCCGGCACCGAGGGCGGCTGGACTACCTACCTGCCCACCGGCGAGGTCATGCCCATCTTTGACGCCAACGAAAAGTACAAGGCCGACGGCACATCGCTGGTGGTTATTGCCGGTAAGGAGTACGGAACCGGCTCCAGCCGCGATTGGGCAGCCAAAGGCACGCTGCTGCTGGGCGCTAAAGCCGTGCTGGCCGAGAGCTTTGAGCGCATCCACCGCAGCAATCTGGTCGGTATGGGCGTGCTGCCTCTGCAATTCAAGGACGGTGAAAACGCCGAAAGCCTGGGTCTGACCGGGCAGGAAAGCTACACCATCCACGTCGACGACAATCTCCAACCCCGCCAGGAGGTGCAGGTCGACGTGACCGACGCCGACGGCAACACCCGTACCATTACCACCGTTTGCCGCGTCGACACGCCGGTAGAGGTGGATTACTATCGCAACGGCGGTATTTTGCAGACCGTGCTGCGAAATTTTTTGAAGGAAGGATAAAAAAGGAGTGAAAAAGTGTACTTTTTCACTCCTTTTGAAAAAACAAAAAACCCCGTCGTATGACGCGGTTTTTTGTTTTGAGATGGCTTAATAGCTTTTCTACACTCACTGACATTCAGTAAAAGTTTGATACCGTAAGATACCGCATTAATAAAAACAGAGATTTTGGAGGAGCATTGTTACATGATTGAAGGACGCGACTATATTGGCGTTGGCGTGGGAGCGATGGTTTTTAACCAAGAAGGCAAAGTCTTTTTGTCAAAGCGAGGCCCGCAGAGCAAAAATGAGCGAGGCTGCTGGGAGTTTCCTGGCGGCAGCGTTGAGTTTGGAGAAAAGCTGGTCGATGCCATCAGGCGGGAATTCCTGGAAGAGTACACGATGGAAATTGAAATTGTGGAGTTATTGGACGTGTCTGACCACATCTTGAGCCACGAACAGCAGCACTGGGTTTCGCCAACCTTTATTGCCCGACACACCGGCGGCACGCCCCAAATTGTTGAGCCGGAAAAGTGTACAGATATTGGCTGGTTCTCACTTTCGACCCTGCCGGAGCCGTTGTCGGCAGTGACACAAGATGATGTGCAGAACTATCAAGCCAGGTATGGAGTAAAAGAACAATGAAGATATTAGCCGTAGATGTTGGAACCGGCACTCAGGATATTTTGCTTTTTGACAGCGACAAAGAAGTAGAAAACTGCTACAAGCTGGTTTTACCCTCGCCAACGGTGATGCTGGCCGAACAAATCAAGGCAGCCACCCGGCGCGACGAGGGCGTATTGCTGACCGGCGTGCTGATGGGCGGCGGCCCCTGCGCCTGGGCCGCCCGCGACCACGCCCAGGCGGGTCATCCCCTTTGGGTAACGCCCGACGCGGCCCGCACCTTTGACGACGACCCGGCCCGCGTGGAGGCAATGGGCGCAATCGTCGTCAGCGAGGATGAAGCCGCCCGGCTGACCGGCAGCGACATCACCCGCCTGACAATGGGCGACTTTGATTACCGGGCCATCGCCGATGTTTTTGCCCGCTTCGGAGTCGACCTGGGCCGGGAGTTAGACGCCATTGCCGTGGCCGTTTTTGACCACGGCGACGCGCCCCCCGGCGTCAGCGACCGCCTGTTTCGGTTTGAGTACATCAAACAATGCATCAATCGCCGCAACAGCCTGACCTCCTTTGCCTTTATGGCCGGCGACGTACCCGAAATTATGACCCGTATGGAAGCGACTGCCCGCGCCGCCCAAACCGCCCGGCCCGACTTGCCGCTGATGCTGATGGACACCGCCCCCGCCGCCGTCCTCGGCGCGCTGGAGGATAACCGCGTGCGCCAGACCCGCCCGGCCATTGTCGCCAACATCGGCAACTTTCACTGTCTGGCCTTCCGCCTAAATAAAAACGGCGACGACGAAACGGGCGGCATCGAGGGCGTTTTTGAACACCACACCGGCGAGATTACCCCCCAACAACTAGAGGGCTACTTAACCAACCTGGCCCAAGGCAACCTGACCCACGACGAAATTTTTAACAGCAATGGACACGGCGCGGTTATGTTCACCACTGAGGCCATACCCCTCGATTTTCTCTCTATTACCGGCCCCCGGCGCAACTTTCTCCGCAATTCCTCCCTCAACCCCTACCCCGCCGCCCCCTTTGGCGACATGATGCTGACCGGCAGTCACGGCCTGGTGCGGGCCTATGCCGCCGTAGCGCCGGAGTGGAGCGAAGTGATAGACACGGCTCTGCGCGGACATAGTGGAAAGTCATTGTGGTAGCGGTTGGTTCGTTGGAATTTCCCATTACTTTTGTAGCAGGGTGTTGCCAACCACGCTGTTTTTTGCTATCCTTTGGTAAATACATCCATTGGCCGACCCTTAAAAAGGTGCAAGTATGCCAAAAGGTGAAGGAGTAAGTACATGGGCATCAGTGAGCAACAAATTGACAAAGCCATAGCCCTGGCTAAAGCATATGGCGCGACCCGTCTGCTGCTCTTTGGAAGCGCTCTTGAAAAACCGGAACAGGCTCGGGATTTAGACTTGGCTTGTGACGGCGTGGCCGGGTGGAAACTTTATGAACTGGGAGCACGGCTTGAAGAAGAGCTAGGCGTATCTCTGGATATTATCCCCTTAAGCCCGCCGACTCGTTTCACCCGGTTCATTGAAAACAGAGCCAGGGTACTGGTATGAGAAGCGCAACACAACTCCAAGAAGAAATAGCCATTGAATTGGAACTAATGGAGGCCACAGTTCAGGAACTTTTGGCATTACAGCGTGATGCAACCGAGAGAGATCTGACAATTCGGGAGAAAGCTGCCGCCGGCGCTTTTTTGGCGCAGTTTTATAGTGGTGTGGAAAACATTCTCAAACGTATCAATCACTTTCATAATGTTCCACTACCCACTGGCAATACCTGGCACGTAGATTTATTCAGGCAATTTTGTTCCCCTTCACAGGAACCTTTACCGGCGCTGTTTAATGAATCTCTGGCATCTGATCTGGCCCCGTTTCGTAGGTTCAGGCACGTTGCTTATCATAGTTATGGCGTGCAACTGGATTGGCGCCGTATGGCTGAGGGTGTGATCAGAGTGGAAGACGTTTTCCTGCAATTCAAATCAAGGCTTTCCAACTATTTGCAAACATTGTAATTACCATTGAGAAGAAAAAGCCTCCCGACACTTTTAAACATTTGGCGCGACACCCCCACTATCGCCTCCAACATTGCCGCCTGGCGCATATTTGACGCCTATCCGGCTCAAACCGCTCCCTTCCCCGCCGACCTCCACCCAACCCTGGCTCAAGCTCTGGGTACTCAAGGTATTGACGCGCTCTACACTCACCAGGCCACAACCTGGGAGTACGTCCACGCCGGGCGACATCCGGTTATTGTTACCGGCACCGCCAGCGGTAAAACTCTCTGCTACAACCTGCCCATCCTCCACACGCTCCTCGCCAATCCCCAAACCCGCGCCCTCTACCTCTTTCCCACCAAAGCCCTGGCCTACGACCAAGTAAATCAATTAACAATTATCAATGAGCAATTATCAAATCTTCCACCGCACACCTCACATCCCTTATCTCCTATCCCAATTTCCACCTACGACGGCGACACCCCCGCTTCCGCCCGTCCTGCCATCCGCACTCAAGCTCGACTCATTCTCAGCAATCCCGATATGCTGCACACGGCCATTCTACCCCACCACACCAAGTGGGCCGACTTCTTTAAACATCTCCGCTTTGTTGTCATCGACGAAATGCACGTTTACCGGGGCGTGTTTGGCTCGCACGTAGCCAACGCGCTTCGTCGCCTCAAACGGATCGCTCGGTTTTATCAAGAGCATACCAGCAAAAAAACAGACAAACAATCATCCTTATCCAATTACCAATCACCAATTACTAATTACCAATCTTCCAATCTCCAATTCATCCTGACCTCTGCCACCATTGCCAATCCTACCGAGCTGGCTGAGCGTCTCATCGAGGAGCCGGTTACACTGGTTAATAACGACGGGGCCGCCAGAGGCCCCAAACACTTTTTGCTCTACAATCCACCCATCATCAACCCGGAGTTGGGCCTGCGTCGTAGCGCGTTGCAAGAAAGCATCCGCCTGTCTCAAGAACTCCTTCACCACAACGTCCAAACCATCATCTTTGCCCGCGCCCGTCGAACCGTTGAAATCATCTTAAATTATCTCCGAGAGCAAGCCGCTGCGCCTCCCTCTGAAACTAACGACAAGGTTGAAAACCAAAATAAACGATTTGTACACAAGCTTTCGACTCCAGATTCTCATAATCAGCCGCCCAATGCCGACTCCTCTGACAGTAACAATAATCTCTCCTCCGCTCCCCTGCTCCCCCGCTCCCCTGCCCCCCCGCCCCCTCGCTCCCCCACTCCCCCGCCCCCCCACTCCCCTGCCCCATCAATCCGCGCTTACCGCAGCGGCTACCTCCCCCGCCATCGCCGAGAAATAGAACAAGGGCTACGCGAAGGGCACGTACGGACCGTCGTAGCCACCAGCGCGCTTGAGTTGGGCATTGATATTGGCGGTATGGGCGCAGCAGTGTTGGCCGGATATCCCGGCAGCATTGCCGGCACGTGGCAGCAAGCCGGGCGAGCGGGTCGCCAAAGCGAGGCATCCCTGGCAATTCTGATTGCTTCGGCTAATCCGCTGGACCAGTTTTTGGCCCACCACCCAGACTACTTCTTCGACCGCTCGCCGGAGCAAGCCCTGATCAACCCTGATAACCTGCTCATTTTGTTGCAGCATCTACGCTGCGCCGCCTTTGAGTTACCTTTTCAGAACGGAGACAACTTTGGCCGGGTCGAGGCGGAACAAACGGCGGAGTTTCTCCAATTTTTGCGCGACAGCGGGGAACTCCACCAATCGGGATCAAAATATTTCTGGATGGCCGACCGATATCCTGCCACAGATGTCTCGTTGCGCAGCGCATCGCCCGACAGGGTGCGGCTGCAAATTGACGAAGGGGATGATAATTGGAGCGCCATTGGCGAGGTGGATGTAGCCAGCGCCCCGTGGATGGTTCATCCACAGGCTGTTTATCTGCATCAGGGACAAGCCTTTATTGTTGAAACGCTTGATCTTGATCAACTTGTGGCTTGCCTGCGCCCAACCGGAGCAGACTATTACACCGAACCTAAACGGGATACCTCGGTACAACTGGTGGAGCAGATAAGCCAGACTCAAGTTTACGGTGGAACCAAGAGTCACGGAGAGATGGTGGTCACAACTCAGGTGGTTGGATACCGCATGGTACAGTCAGGGCTGTTTCATTCTAACAAGCTAACAAACTGACCATCAATGGGATGTCATTGGCCACCGCCCTAATTGCTTTAGTGATAGAGGTGAAGTTGTTTTTGCGAAATACAGTCATCACCATGCTCTTAATCAAGGAGAGGTT
>JAJRVO010000643.1 GCA_024277275.1 Chloroflexota bacterium | reverse complement strand
GCGGGTATTTAAGAGCAGAATTTCCAGAATGATAGAATTTTGATTCGTTAATTCTGCCAATTCTGCTCTTAAGCCGGCAAAAACCAGCCCAACTGAGTGATTATCGGCGGCGCAGTTTCTAAAACGGGAATTGCTGATTGTCGTAGATTTTGCGTTTAGTCTCGGCTTTCGGACCGAAGTTCAGTAGCAGACCAACTTCGATGGTGGTCGCTTTGAGATAGTTTAACAACTGAGCCTCGTGTTCCGGTAAAAGTTGACGCATAGCTTTCAATTCAAGTATAACGACATCATTAACGATAATATCAGCAAAATACCCACCAACTTCAACGCCTTCGTAATAGACAGTAATTGGGTGTTGTTGCCGAATCTCAAATCCAAGTTTCTTCAATTCCAAGACAAGAGCGTTTTCATAGACTTTTTCTGAAAAGCCGTAGCCCAAAGTATTGTAAACCTTAAAAAATACCCCAATAATCTTTTGGGTTAAATCAGCATGTTTGCCGGTTCTCATATTCCCTCCCTAAACAAAAATAAATCTGTGTTTATCTGTGAAAATCTGTGTCCTGTTTATTTCCTGAAGACGCGGGCCGGGTCCAGGTGGCCTACGTAACGGGCGGGGAGGAGCGCGGCCAGCAGCCCCATCAGCAGCCCGGTTATGGTGGCGGTCAGGGTTGAGCCGGGTTGGATAATCACCAGGAATTTTGGAGAAACAACCATAACCCATTGTGCCATCAGCCAGGCCAGGCCAATCCCCAGAGTTACGCCCAACAGGGCAGTGACCAGTCCTTGCTGGGTAACCAGCAAATAGAGATGGCGGTTTTTTGCCCCGATAGCTTTCAAGACGCCGTACTCGCGCACCCGTTCCACTGTGGCGGTGTAGATAACCATCCCCAAAATGGCCGTGCCTACCGCAAAGGAAATGGCGACCATCATTTGCAGAGGAATGGCGAATATCTGCACCAGCAGGTCAACATCGTTTTGTTTGACGACACTCGCCGGCAATATTTCCACATCGCGCAAGCGTCGACGCAGACGGGTTTCGACGGCGGTCGGGTCGGCCTCCGGTTCAAGCGTCAGCAGCAAAAAGCTGGTGCTGTCCGGCGCTAACAACAGCCGTTCGGCCGCTCGCTTTTCGATGAAGAAGAAGCTGTTCATCCAGGAATTTGTGCCATCGCTCAGGCCGACTACCGTAAAGTCCTCATCCAAAATCTCAATGGTATCGCCTATGTCAAAATTGTGCTGTTGGGCCATTACCCAATCAAGAACAATCTCGTCATCATCTGCCGGGGACCGGCCTGCCTTGAGCGCCCACGGTCCGCCCCCCAGCTCAGGTTCATAGCCAATCATATAGGCGACCACTTTTTCATCGTGAATATCCAAAATGACAAATTGGGACACAATTGGGATGAGCCGGGACACGCCAGGTACGCCCCGGGCTAAATCCACAGTGTTGGCCGGCAGCAGCGAGGTTGCGCTGAGCAAGTTGGCCACACCATCCTGGGCCACAATCAAATCGGCGGGTGTGTTATCCAGGTAAGCGGTAACCTGCACGTAGATGCCGGCCAGAAAGCCGTTGAGCAAAACAATTAGCATCATCGCCAGGGCTACCCCGCCGATGCTGAGGGCCAGCCGAAATTTTTGTTGGAACAGGTTGCGAAAAGCCAGGTAAGTCATCTTAAAGTATATTATATCGGTGTTTGCATTATGAGGCTATAGTGGAATTACCGGATGCCCGGTAGGTGGAATCACCTATACGGTCAACGGTTATCTTAACTTTTATGGGACACAGATGAATACAGATTTCACAGATTTTGTTTTTTAACATAATCTGTGTGTATCTGGTGCAACTGATGGTTGCCATAATCTGTGTCCCATTCTTTGGTTTTGTGACCGTGTTGAGTATATCGCCGGTAAAAAAATAAGCGAGCTTCGGTGAAAGGAAGTCTCGCTTGTAGCCGGGCATCCATTTCCGGTGAGAGTAAGTGGGTTCTTGGATGGATTGTTAAATCACAGTGGCTCTTGTCGCCCGCGTTCTCCGGGCCAACCTTGTCAGGGAGTTGAAGGTCGGGCAACGATGAGCTTCACCAGGTCTCGAACGGCCAGACTTTCCACTTGCTCTACGGCCAATCCGGCCCGTTGGACCGTTTCTGCTGTGCGGCGATTGATGTGCGCTCCCGATACCCGCACCGTCAGTGGGTCGAGCAGGTCCATCAGTTGGCCGACGAGGGCCGGTTGGTTTATCCGCACGTGTTCCAGTAGCACAATCCGGCCATCCGGCTTGACCACGCGGGCTAACTCGCGCAAGCCACGCTCCGGGTCGGGCACGGAGCAGAAGACAAAGGTAGCCACAGCGGCGTCAAAAGTGTTGTCGGGAAATTCAAGCTGTTGAGCATCCATCTGGCGCAGGTCGAGCGGGCGTCCCAACTTTTTGGCCTGACGGCGGGCGCGGGTCAACATCCCGTCGCTCAAATCAATGCCGGTCACGGTTGCCCCGGCGGGGTGGTAGGAAAAGTTCTTGCCGGTTCCCACCCCAACTTCTAATATCTGCCCGGCCGGAATCATAGCCCAGAGACGCTTGCGCCAGGGAGCAAAGCGGCGTTCAGGTAAAATCTCCATTAAATCATAAACGGGGGCAATTCGATTGTAACGGGCGAGGGTCAGAGTTGTTTGTTGCAAGTCTGGTCTGGTTTTTTCTTCTATATCGGGCTGATTTGTCATAAGAATTACCGTCAGTTATTCGTAGCTTCCGGGACCGTCGCCTGGGACCAGGTGTTTGTCTCGGTTGAGCCGGTCTGGTCGACCAACTCTTCTCCGCAGACTTCAGTGGTCTGGCTGCAACTGGATTGATGTCCCTCTTGCACCGGCTCGGTGTCGGTCGGCGGCCCGTACTGGCTGTATTCGGCGTCGATGTAAGTCCGAATCTCGGCTATCTCTCGGCCTTCGCGCAACATTTGCATCACGTCCCGCGTGATGTCGGTGCAAATGGTTCAG
>JAJRVO010000642.1 GCA_024277275.1 Chloroflexota bacterium | reverse complement strand
GGGCCGGGTGTGGTTCCGCATTGTCGTGGGTGGTCGCCGGCGCTGTTTTTGGGGCGGCCAACCGGCTCATTAACAGCAATAAACCCCCAATGGCGATAACGGCTATCAGCAAAATAAGAGCAATGGTTTGAACACGTTTATTGATAAATTGGGGTATGGTCATAGCGGTTTGAATCCTCACCGCAAAGTGCGAATAAGTTCTTCCAGGCTTTGCTCGGCCAGTTGGGGCGAGACGGCCAGCCAGGCTACCCGCCGGTCCAGTTGGAAATAGTAGTGCATCTGGCCCATCCCGGTCAGGGCGTAAACGGTGACGCCTTCAATCTCACGGGTTTCGGTCGGGGTAAAGGGAGAGCGCCCCTCGGCGATGCCTTCTGTCATCACCTCCACCTGGCGGGCGGCCATAAAGGGCAGCCAGACGCCGGATATCCACAAGGTAGCTCCGTTCCCGCCATAGCGAGCCACAGCGCCGCCGGTCATGGGAAAACTCTTGCCGTGCAGTTGCTCAATCTCGGCCAGAGCCGCCTGACCGGTTATATAGCTTGACCGGGACAACCCGGCCAGACTGGTCGGCAAGGTCATATCCGCCCGGCCAATGTCTGACCAGCTCATCGTCAGCCAACCGGCTACCCCCAAAATAAATACTCCCAATCCAATGAGAATCAGCGGTCCGATACGTCTTCGGGCAAGCGACTCGCCCGGAGACATCGTAGTTGAAGCGTTCATTTCAGTTGTCTCTGGTCAGGGTGGGCGCAACGTCTGACGACGTTTTTTCACCGTGTCCGTGTCCCCCCATCATCCCCTTCATCATAAAGAAATGGAGTACGGGACAGAGCAAGATTATCCCCACATAAACCACACTGCTGACCTGAACGTTGAAAAGAAAGATGGCCCCCAGGGCAGCGATAGGGATCAGGCAGCAGAGCAGCATTAGCCACATATGGCGGTTGCCTTTGAGATTCATACGTGTAATCCTCCTTTAACAGGGCGTATATAAATGCCTCAACAGAATGAGGCTTGCCACCAGTATACCCTCAGTGGCGGTGGCCTAACAGCGCCATTCGGCCCGTTTGGATACAGGCCATATGGCCTGTTTGACGCGACAAAATCCTCTGCCGGATAGAAAAACAGGCCATTTTGCCCATAGCTAACCACGCCAATCGGCGCTGTTGAACCTGAATGGTTCAAGATATACTGTTAAGTATCTTTTTACTTTAGAAAGGAGTAGTACGATGTCTGTAAAAGCAATGGATGAAGTTTACAGCCGCTGGTTGCTTGACTCCAGGTTTCGCAATCTGCTGGACGATAGGCCGGAATTTGCTCTGGCCGGTTACGACCTGACCGATAAAGAACGAGAAAAACTATCAGCAATGTTACAGCGCAGAAAATGCTCTCGGCAAAAAAAGCAAGAGGCATTATCTACAAAGTTGGAGCGCGGGAATCGTTCTCGACCGGCCAATCAAGAAGGCGGATATCCAAAAAGCGATTTCCCTCCAACTCCCTCTTATTATGTTAATTAGAGAATTATCCGATATGGTTACAAACTCTTTATTCTCAACCAGCTTGTGGCGGCCATCAAACAGGGTGATCTAACAAAACGACAAGGAGAAAACAAGACAATGATTTTCAATAAGCTATGGGGGCGCAACGGCCACCGCTCAGAGGCCGACATTGTGGCCGATATATACCGGGCCTTCCGCAGGCATGATCCCCTCCACGGAACAAACCCACGTATTCAAGTGGAAGTGAGCGACGGTGTGGCCACTTTACGGGGGGTGGTCCGGGGAGGCGGGCAGCGCGGGATGGCTGCAAAACTGGCCGCAGAAGTAGAGGGCGTGGAGTCGGTTCGCAATGAACTGCTGGATGACCCAACCCTCAAAGGAACCATCGCCCACGCTCTGGCCGTTCACCCCCAACTTGGTCTCTCGACCAGGGTGGTCTGGATCAGATCGTACAACGGGGTGGTGACGTTGGGCGGGCCGGTGTCGAGCCAGGCCCAACAGATGACCGCTGAAGCAGCGATACGCAGCGTGCCCGGCGTGGTTGACGTTGTCAATCGGCTGGTCGTATCCTCTGATTTGTAAAAGGAGATTTTTGCAAACTTGAACGAACATTCTGGAGAGGAGGTGATAGAAGTGAAACGTTTTATGATTCCGAGAATCGCTCACTGTTCGGAAGGCTGCTCTAGCGGGTCTTGGGCACGACGTTAAACTGTCCGGTCCTGGGCAATGACCGAAAACTGCCCTTCTATGAAACCATTTTAGATTTTGGATTTATTTGGACATCTGCAAGATTCTGGATTTTAAGTTGTTCCTTGTCTCTCTGTCTCCTTGTCTCCTTGTCTCCTTGTCCCCCTCGCTCCCCTGCCCCCTTGCATCCCTGAAGATGAGGATTCTTGGCTTCTCCGTCGATATTGGGCAGATGCCGGGCAATTTTGCCCGGTCCCACCCCCGCCGAATGGCGCTGTTTTGGGCGACGCAAGAGTAGTATACTAAATACAAGAATAAAATTCAGGTAAGCCTGTCGTCGACAAACGGCGGCAAGGCATCCATATATTATCAGGTTAGGAGGTTAATATAATGAAACGGTTAAGTATCAAGACGGTCGGGCTGTCGTTGGGCATATTCTTCGCCGTATCCTATGTACTCTGTATCATTTGGGACCTGGTCTTCCCCGGCTGGGCCATGTACCAACTGTGGCAAGGGCTATTACCGGGCTTCAGTTGGAGCGCGGTTGGTCTCCTCATTGGCCTGGTGGAGACGGCGCTATACGGCTTCTACGTGGCCGTGATCTTTGTGCCCGTATATAACTATCTTCATCGCCACCAGGAGACAACCGAGGCAAGCCGGGGGCAACAGCCTGTGTCTATTGCCCACCATTAATCACATTACCGGCCCAATGAAAGCATCATATCCCCCCAATAACGGCAAGGTAACGTATCTTCCTTCAATTTTAATTCTCGACGATAGTTCCCCCGCGACTCAAAAGCTCAAGCAGCAGTTAGAAACCAACGGCTGCCAGGTTTGCCGGAGCGATATCGCTTCCGACGACAGCCTGGCCATAGTCCGCCGGAAATATTTTGATATAATTGTGCTGAATCTGGAACGGCCCGATATGGTTGGCGCTAAAATACGCCAAAAGCTCAAGACCGACCCCGAACTGACTCACATCCCGGTGGTGATGCTGACCGCCCCTGACCGCGTAGAGGCCGTCAAAGGGCTAAAAGAAAGCAAAGTTTACTATCTACCCAAATTTCAGGGAGACACGGAAAATGCTCGTATTGGGGCAGAGTTACTGCAAATCATTGAACAAATACACTATCTGACAGATCGGTATGCGTAATATGAACCCAATTTACGATGTGATTATTGCGGGCGCAGGTCCCGCCGGGCTGCCGCTGCCTATTTCGTTGCCCGACAATTTCTTTATGAGGAACCATTGTGACAACCAACCTAACTCATCACAGTCTAGCAAATATCAATGTATTTGAAGCCAAGAAGACGGCTATGAAAGGCGGCGCTTCCGGCCCGGCCAGAAAATTTATACGGCAACCCTGCCCATCCAGTATAACTATGTGGGTTGATCACGCCTGTGCCGTAACCGGTATCAAAGTGACGGGCTTGGAGCGACAACAACTGATTGAAGCGTTGCTTGCCCGCCAGCATTTGATCCTCAGCGGCCCGGCCAACACCGGCAAGCGCCGGTTGGCCCGTACGCTGGCGTTTTCTATGGCGCAAGGGCAGCAAAGCCAGGTCCGTTTGATACAGGGCCATCCGTGGTGGGCAACCGGAACCGGCGACCTGGCTTACTATGTCAATTTGCAGATGGAATACAGCGTGTGGCGTCTACAGGATTTTGTAGAGTCTATTGATGATCCACAGCTTGCGCCCCAAATGCAGGCTGAGAAAGATGAAGGGAGTTACGTAGCCTGCATAGAGCGAATGAGCCCGGTTGAGATTGACTTTTACTTTGGAACGTTCTCACAGCAGTTGCTCGATCAAGTACAAGGCAAAACCAGATTTCTGCCCCTTCGTTTAGTCGGGACATACGATAGCAGCAGGCCGCCGGACCCGGATGATAGAATTCTGCGAGTGGCAGCGGTGGTACACTTGAGGGGTACGCCTTCTAGCTAAAAAAAGAACACAGATTGCTTGGATTATCGGATTTTTGTTCGCAATCGTGATTGCCGCAATCAACGATTCCTTAATCCGTCCATCCCAGCAATCTGTGTTCTGAATTCTTACCAAGCACATAATTTGATACTATGTCAAAATTCTAAACCAAGGGGTTGCTATGAAAAACCACAAAAAGATATGGTTGGGATTGACTCTACTTGCCCTGGCTGTGGCTGCCTGCATCCCGTTTGGGTGGGGCGTGGGCCAGAGTGAATTTTCTACCGGCCGCTACGCCTCCAATGGCGAGCGCATCTATTTCACCGGCAGCGGTGTCAATGGACGCATCAGCTACACCGGCGGTGACTCTGGTGGGGGGATGATGGGCGGCGGTGGAATGATGGGCAGCGGCCAACTGGCCTGCGTGAATTGCCACGGCGCTGATGGCCGTGGCGGGCAACACACGATGTATATGACGACGATGGACGCCCCCGATATCCGCTGGTCCGCCCTCACCGAAGCCGAGGCCGAACATGGCGACGAGGGCGAACACGGCGACGAGGGGCATGGAATGGAGCATCCCCCTTACGACGAGGAAGCCTTCAAGCAAGCCGTAACCCAGGGCTTGGACCCCGGCGGCGACTCGCTGGACCCGGCTATGCCCCGCTGGCAGATGTCGGAGCAAGACCTGGCTGATTTGATTGCCTATCTCAAAACGCTCTCCTAACCTGAACAAGCAAAACCCTAAAGGTTGTGCAAACAAGTTTGCCAAAACCTTTAGGGTTTCCAAAAACCTGACCCCCGCCAAATGGCCCGTATAGAAACAGGCCATTTGGCGCTGTTATCAACACTCCGCTTGCGCTAAACTGATTGTGACATTTAGCGCAAGCAACCTTTTAGATGAGTCATCACCGGCTACACCCCCCACCGATGACGAAAATTTTGCCCTTACCCCTGTTGCTAACACCACTCCCCCTCTCCCAATTTGGGAAAGGGGTTGGGGGGTGAGGGGTATTTACGAAGGAGATGCACACTGTGACCGAAGCAATAACAACCCCCATTGATGAATCAACGCCCCCTGATGACCAAACCCAGACCGGCCCCTGGCGCTGGCTGGCGGTCGTCTTGCTGGTGGCCTTGCTGGCCCTGATGGGTTGGGGTCTCCAGGCACAAGCCGGCGGCCCGGTTGAGTCTGGCCCGGCCCCCGACTTTACCTTGACCACCTTTGAGGGCGAAACCATTACCCTCAGCGAGTTAAAGGGCCAGGTAGTCATCATCAACTTCTGGGCCAGTTGGTGTCCCCCCTGCCGGGAAGAAGCGGCCTATCTGGAGGCCACTTGGCGCAAATACAAAGACCAGGACGTACTCTTCATCGGCGTGGATTACGTTGACGCCGAACCAAATGCCCTGGCCTACCTGGAAGAGTTCGACATCACCTATCCTAACGGCCCGGACCTCGGCCAGCAGATTTCTGACGCCTACAATATCAAGGGCGTGCCGGAAACCTTTTACGTGGACAAAACCGGCCACCTGCGCGGCGTGCAAATTGGGCCGCTCTATCCACCCGCGTTGGATCATAAAATTGAGGAACTATTAGCAGAATGATCCGATTTTAGATTTTATATTTTGGATTTTGGATTGGTCGAGAGTTTGATGAGTTTAATGAGTTTGTAAAGTTTAGAAACTCACCCAACTCACGAAACTTACCCAACTTATCCAACTATTTTTACAGGAGTTGAGAATTGATTAACGATTTTGGCTATATTATCCTTATTCTTTCAATCCTGGTGTCGGTTTACGTCCTTTATGCCGCCTGGCAAGGACGAAATGACCCTGATAGCCCCTGGTTGGTCAGCGCCCGCAATGCCGTCATTGCCGTATTTGCGCTGCTGACCCTCTCAACGGCGGCAGTTGTTTATAGTCTGGTGGCCGGCGATTTTCAGGTCAACTATGCCTATCAAGTTTCTTCGTTGTCAATGTCCACTTTTCTCAAGGTAACGGCCCTGTGGGGTGGGCAGCAGGGGTCTATTATCTTCTGGACCTGGTTAATGTCCGCTTTTGCGGCGGCGGTGATGGTCCGCAAGTGGGACACAGACCGACCCTTGATGCCCTGGGTCATTATTGTCACCGTGGGCACGCTGCTCTTTTTCCAGGGTGTTTCTCTTTTTATCGCAAATCCCTTTGAACGTTTGTGGTTTGTGGGCAATGACCTGGTCCACTCGGTCTGGCAGCCGGTGGGCGGCGTTGCGGTCTCTCCCCGCAACGGTCAAGGGCTTAACCCCCTGCTGCGCCATCCGGGTATGATCGGCCACCCGCCCACCCTCTATTTGGGTTTCGTCGGTTTTGTCATTCCCTACGCCTTTGCTATGGCCGCCCTGATTACCGGCCGTTCCAATGAAGCCACCTGGATTCAGACCACCCGCCGCTGGACCCTGGTGGCCTGGGTCTTTCTTTCAATCGGGCTTATTCTGGGCGGTCGCTGGGCTTACGACGTGCTGGGCTGGGGCGGCTACTGGGGCTGGGACCCGGTGGAGAACGCCAGTTTCATGCCCTGGCTAACGGGCACGGCCTTTCTCCATTCGGTCATGATTCAGGAGAAGCGGGGCATGCTCAAGGTCTGGAATATGATCCTCATCATCCTGACCTACAGCCTGGTCATGTTCGGCACCTTCATCACCCGCAGCGGGGTCATTTCCTCCGTCCACTCCTTTGCCGAATCTGCCATTGGCCCCGCCTTCTTTGCCTTCATCAGCGTTACTTTTCTGGCCTCGCTTTACCTATTGTTGACCCGGCTGGACACCCTCAAAGGCGAGCATGAATTGGACTCCCTCCTCTCTCGCGAGTCGGTTTTCTTGCTGCAAAACCTACTCTTCCTGGGTATCACCTTTGCTACCTTCTGGGGGACGATTTTCCCGATGATCAGTGAATTGGCAACCGGCGAGAAGATCACCGTCGGCCCGCCCTTTTACAACAAAGTCAACGGCCCGCTCTTTGCCGTCCTGGTGCTGACAATGGGCGTGGCTCCCCTCCTGGCCTGGCGCAAACATTCGGCCAAGCGACTGGGACGCGCCTTGTGGTTGCCTTTTGCCATTGCCGTGGCCATTACTCTGGGCCTGCTGCTGTTCGGTATCCGTAATCCGACGGCTTTGTTCGGTTACTGGCTGGTGGCCTTTGTCGGGCTGACTACCCTGTGGGAGTTTGGCAAGGGGATTCGAGCGCGAATGAAGCACGGAGAAAGTCCTGGCCTGGCGATGGTTCGACTGATTGGGCGTAACCGGCGGCGCTACGGCGGCTACATCGTCCACCTGGGCGTGGTGATGATGGCTCTGGGGATAGTCGGCACCAACTTTTTTCAACAAGAAACGCAGGGTATGCTCGCTCCCGGCGAAAGCCTGCACCTGGACCGCTACACCTTGACCTATGAGCGGCTATTGCAGTATGAACAAGAAGGGGGCGACCGGCACGTCACCGAAGCCAAAGTCAACCTTTACCGGGATGGTAAATTTTTGCGCACGCTGCGCCCCCACAAGGATTTCTTCGAGAGCAACGAGCAGTCGCTGACCATTCCGGCGGTACTCAGCCGGCCCGGCGAGGACGTCTACGTGCTGCTGGTCGGCTGGGAAGAGATCAGCTTCAACGGTTCCACCTTTAAGATTTACATTAATCCACTGGTTAGCTGGCTCTGGGCAGGCGGCTTGGTCCTGATAGCCGGTACCCTATTGGCCGCCTGGCCAGAGAAACAAACCGCCGCTTCGTGGGCCGCTGCCCGCCGGCCGGCGTTGGGAGCAACGGCACAATAAAGTTTAGGGGTTTTATGAGTTCAGAGAGTTAGGTGAGTTGAGTGAGTTACAAAACTCATTAAACTCAGCTAACTCATTAAACTCGCCCAACTCATAAAAAGGCACAGTCAAATGAAACCATTGTTTATTTTGATAACTATATTGTTCCTGGTGGGAGCCTTGCTGACCGCAACTGCCTCTATTCAGCCGCCCGCTCAAGCCCAGAGTCCAATCAGCGACGATGAAGTAAACGCCGTCGCCAAAAATCTCTACTGCCCGGTCTGCGAAAACACGCCTCTGGATGTATGTCCTACCCAGGCTTGCAAAGACTGGCGAGAAATGATCCGCACCCAGTTGAGCGAGGGCTGGACGGAAGAGCAGGTTACAGACTACTTCGTCGACAAATTTGGGCCGCGGGTGTTAGCCCAACCCCCGGCTCAGGGCTTCCCGATACTGGTCTGGATTTTGCCGGTGGCGGCCCTGCTTGGCGGCGGGGTGGTCCTGTGGCGCTTGCTGCGTCAATGGCAAGCGCGTCCCGCCCCGGTGGAGATAACAACCGTTCCAAATATTTCGGTCGCCCCGCCCAACATCGATCCCGAAGTCCTAGCCCGCATTGAGCGGGAAGTTGAAACGCGATTTTGATTAAAGTTTAATGAGTTTGTAGAGTTTAATGAGTTTAATGAGTTTAATGAGTTTAATGAGTTTAATGAGTTTGTAGAGTTTGTAGAGTTTGTAGAGTTTAATGAGTTTGTAGAGTTCAATGAGCTTATAGAATTTTATGAGTTTTGTAACTCACCCAACTCAATAAACTCACCCAACTCACAAAACTCAATAAACTCACCCAACTCACAAAACTCACCCAGCGCTAAGCTGCACTCACCCAACTCACTAAACTGTCTTACTGAAAGGAACTTGAATAATGGATGGATTTGCAATTGGTTTAAGCCTGCTCGCGGCAATAGCCGTGGCGGCCTATATTGCCCGGCCTTGGTGGGCGCAACGCGAGGATGCTTCGCTTGAACTCGACCCGATGCCCCGGCCTGTTCAAAATACTCAGGGCCAGACTTTGGCCGAACAACGCGAAGCTCTCCTGTCCACACTGCGCGACCTGGATTTTGACTATACGTTGGGTACAGTAGCCAAAGAAGATTACCAACCGCTGCGCCAATCCTTGCTGACCCAGGTGGCCGATATTATGGCCCAATTGGAGCAGCAAACTGCCGCCGAAGCCGATCTCGAAACCCGCATTGAGGCAGAGATTCTGGCTGCCCGCCGAACTTTTCAAAACGGTGGCCGCAGCCAGACCGCGTCGTTCTCTCCACTGCCGGTAGAGGGAGTACCACAGGCGGTGACGCCCTCTGTCCCGGCAAGTAACGGTACTTGTCCCGCTTGCGGCTGGACCCGTCGCTCGGATGCGTTGTTCTGCGTCGATTGCGGCATCAAGCTGCCCTCTGCTTGCCCCGAATGTGGGCAAACGGTTCACGCCGCAGACCTGTTCTGCAACCGTTGCGGCTCTGAACTGGCTTTGGCCGTAGCCTGACCCCGGTCCCAAATCAAAAAGGCCGGGCCATAGGCCACCAGGGCGATGGTCTGTAGCACATCCAGCCTGGTCAACGACGGCAACTACATCGTTGCGCCACTGAGAAATGCGAACCGACCATTGGTTTGCATTTCTACCCTAACCCGGATAAACCGGAATGGCGAATGGGCGAATGTGGCGAATGAAAGGCCGACCCATTTTCGCCGTTCGCCTATCATTTATTATCTAACACCTCTCGCACCTTGCGTGCCAGCGCTCCCGGCGAAAAGGGCTTCTGCAAAAACATAATACCGGATTCCAGTTCACCATGATGGACAATAGCATTGTCTGTGTAGCCCGAAGTGAAAAGTACTTTAGTGTGG
>JAJRVO010000641.1 GCA_024277275.1 Chloroflexota bacterium | reverse complement strand
TTCCCATAGCGACGTCCCTACTTGCTTGCCTGTGGTTTCTACCGTTTCTAATGCAGAAACCCGTTGACGCAATTCGGCCAATTCATTAATGAGTTGCGCTTTAGTTTTATCTTTATCCCTCATGTTGACGCTCTTTCTCAGTTGTGGCGGATATAATAGACTATATAGTATTACCTCGCAACATTTGCGTTATCCGCGAGAATCATTTGTTCATTGTTCATTGTTCATTGTTCATTGTTAATTTGCGGCTTGCCGCGCTATGCGTAATATGCGCTATTTCAAAACACAAAGCCCCGACTTAACCAAGTCGAGGCTTTTATAGTAATGGTAAAACAGTTGGACGTGTTTAATCAAATACCAGCACGCCGCGAATATTTTTGCCCTCGACCATATCGGCATAACCCTGGTTAATCTGGTCAAGAGTGTAAGTGTTTGTAACTAACTCATCAAGTTTAATCTGCCCGCGCCGGTACAAGCGCAATATTTTGGGAATGTCTACCAGGGCGTTGCTGGTTCCATACAGCGTACCCATCAGCGTTTTTTGGGCCAGAACCAGATTAAGCGGGCTGATGGGTAAACTATCAAAGTTGGATGGAGTCAGGCCAATAACCACAATCTTGCCCATTCGGGCTGTGGCGTCAAAAGCTTGAGCAATGGTGTGAGGTCTGGAGATGGCCTCAAAGGCAAAATCAACCCCCGCGCCGCCGGTGATTTCCATCACCCGGTCTACTACATTTTCTTGGTCCGCGTCGATGGTATGAGTCGCGCCAAATGTTTTGGCCCAAACTAATTTTTGCTCAACAATATCTGCGGCAATGATGACGCTGGCCCCGGCCATTTTGGCCCCCTGGATAACATTCATCCCGACTCCGCCAACTCCAATTGCCAGCACGCTGCTGCCCGGCGTTACGCCGGCCCGGTTTACCGCAGCCCCAAAGCCGCCCACCACGCCGCATCCCACCAAACAGGCCGCATTTAGGGGATAACTTTGGTCAATCACGCACACCGAGTCTTGGTTTACAATGGCGTACTCGCTAAAAGCGCCAAGCAGGCAAAATTGACCAACCTCTTGCCCCGCTTTGTTGCGCAGCCGATAGGTTCCATCCAGTTGCGGCCCTTTGGCAATGTTAACGCTTAACACGCAGGAGTGAGTTCTGCCGGAAACGCAGTTGTGGCATCTGCCGCAGGTTGGAATAAACATCAGCGTCACATGGTCGCCGGGCTTGATGCGGGTCACGCCCGGCCCAACCGCATCCACCACGCCCGCCCCTTCATGCCCCATCACCATCGGGGTCATCCCTACCGGACGAGTGCCGACCATTACGTTGTGGTCGGAGCGACATAAACCGACGGCGGCCATTTTTACCCGCACCTCGCCGGTTTTTGGTTCGTCCATCTCCAGTTCTTCGATAACCAGCGGTTTGTTTGGCTCGTAAAAAACTGCTGCTTGTGTCTTCATAATTTACTCGCTGCGCAGCCTAAAGCGCTGAATCTTGCCGGTGGCAGTTTTGGGCAACTCGTCAACATACTGAATCCAGCGAGGCCGTTTGTAGGCGGCCATTTTTTCCTTGCAATAGTTGACCAGTTGCCCGGTCAATTCATCTGAGCCTGCATAGCCTTCATTTAAGACAACGTAGGCTTCGGGTTTAACCAGATCAGATTGGTCGGCGCGCCCAACAACGGCACATTCCAGTATGGCCGGATGGCTGATGAGCGTGCTCTCAACCTCAACCGGCGAGACCCAGATGCCGCCCACCTTCAGCATATCATCAGAGCGACCGGCGTGCCAGTAGTAGCCGTCTTCATCAACGTAATATTTATCGCCGGTAAAGATCCACTCGCCCAGGAAAGTTTGCCGGCTGCGCTCGTATTGGTGCAGGTAAAACAGGGCCGCCGTTTCACCGTTAACCAGCAGGTTGCCCACTTCGCCCTGCGGAACCTCGTTGCCGTCGTCGTCAACAATCTTGAGTTCATATCCTTCAAAGGCTTTGCCGCTGCTGCCGGGCCGGATATCGTCGGGGAAGTTGGAGAGGAATATGTGGAAATTCTCAGTTGAACCGATGCCGTCGATAATGTTAACGCCGGTCTTCTCCTTCCAATCGTGCCAGACCGGGGCCGGTAGGGACTCGCCGGCAGAAACGCACAGGCGCAGCGAAGAGATATCGTACTTCTCAGTAAATTTTTCAACGGCCATTGTGGCCGCGTAGCCGGTTGGCGCGTTGTACAAAATGGTTGGTTTAAAGCGGTCAATCATTTCCATAATATTTGTAGCTACGCGCGGCGTGCCAGAGAACAGAACCACGCTGGCCCCGGCATACCAGGGGAAGATTAGATTTCCGCCCAACCCAAACGCAAAAAACAACTTGGCGGCGCCCAGGGTGCGATCATCTTCTTTCAGGCCCAGCACATTCACTCCCCACAGTTGGGCGGTTAAGGGGTAGTCTTTGTGGGCGTGCAAAATTCCTTTAGGCGCGCCGGTTGTGCCGCTGGAGTAGTTTAGCGAGCAATAATCGTCGCGGTGAGTTGGGGCCGCTTCAAGTTCGGTTGACTCGCCGCTAATCCAGTCGGCATAGACCAGGTCGCCTTCCCGGTCCGGCTGGCCAATGACAATAACGTGTTCTAAAAAATCCGCCTCGTCTCGAATTTCTTCGATTGACGGGAGCAGGGCCTGGTGAACAATTAAAACACGGGCGCGGCTGTCGCGGAGCATATAGGTATATTCATAGGGTTTAAGCAGGGTGTTCATCCCAATGGCAATCCCGCCGATTTTTGCAATCCCAAAAAAGGATGTAGCCCACTCCGGCGTATCAAGCGAGAGAATCCCCACAAAATCTCCCATCCGCACCCCAAGTTTCTTAAGCGCGTTGCCAACTTGGTTGGCTTCATTGGCGACTTCCTGAAAGGTCATCCCGTCTCGCTCGCGGCTGTACAGGGCCACCTTGTCGGCCCGTTGGGCCAGGTTGTGTTCCAAAATCTCTATGGCGTTATAATAAAGGGGTAGGTCTGCTGCTTTCATCTTTAGCTCCTTTCAAAAAATATTAATTATTCGCGGCCAATTACGTCTCGCGCAATAACGATGCGCTGGATATAGCTGGTTCCCTCGTAAATTTGAAAACCCTTGATGTCTCGATAGTATCGCTCGACCGGATATTCGTTGGAATAACCTCGCCCTCCGTGCAACAAAACCGCTTCCGAGGCGGCTTTGGCAGCGGCTTCGGTGGCAAAGAGTTTGGCAATGGAGGTTTCTCTGGTGGTGGGTAAGCCTTGCTGCTTCATCCAGGCGGCGCGATAAACCAGCAGCCGGGCTGCCTCTATATCGGCGGTCATATCGGCGATGGTAGCCTGAATCATCTGAAAATTGCCAATGCGTTGTCCAAATTGGCGGCGGTTGCGGGCAAAGTCGACACAGGCATCCAGGCAAGCCTGGCCTACGCCCACCGCCCCGGCAGCCACGCCTAACCGCCCGTGGTCCAGGGCCGACATCGCCACTTTAAAGCCCTGTCCCGGCTTGCCCAACAGGGCGCTTTTGGGCACTCGACACTCCTCCAAAATAATTCGGGCGTGGTCCGAGGCTCGATGGCCCAACTCCTGACCGGGCATTGCTTCGCGGCGAAAGCCGGGGGTATCGGTGTCGACAATAAAGGCGCAGATGCCCCGGTGGCGGGCTGCCCGGTCTTGCGAGGCAAAGACCAGGGCCACGTCGGCGATGTTGCCGTTGGTGATCCAGATTTTTTCGCCGTTTAGAACGTAGGCGTCATCTTCCTCACGGGTCGTCGATTCCATGCCGGCTACGTCGGAACCGGCGTTGGCTTCGGTTAAGCAGTAGCAGCCAACCGACTCGCCGGTAGCCAGCCGGGGCAGATAATGGTGTTTTTGCTCTTCTGTACCCCAATCGCGGATACAGTGCGAGACCAGCCCGGCGTGTACGGCCAGAAAGCCCCGCACCGATGAGTCGGCCCGACCTATCTCCTCGTAAACCAGGGCAAAACTGGGGTAATCCATCCCCGCACCGCCGTATTCCGGCTCAATGGGACCGGCCAAAAAACCGAGTTCGCCCATACGTGGAATCAATTGCATCGGGAACTGGCCCTTTTCGTCCGCCTCGCGGGCCAGCGGCGCAACCTCTTGTTGGGCAAATTGGCGCGCTTGCTCCTGAATCTGCTGTTGTTTGGGCGTTAGCTCAAAGTTCATTGGCGTAACCCTTTTTACTCTATTACGGCCATACCTTCTAACTCAATCAGATTTCCGTCTCGAAAGAAGGCTGAAACCTCAAATAAGGCCATAGCCGGATAGTGGTCGCCAAAATAGGTTCGGAACACTTTTCCCAACGGTTTTAGGTTGGCTAAATAATCATCTCGACTGCGGACGAAAACATTCAGCTTCATAATGTTCTGCATTGTTCCGCCGGCTTCTTCAACTACGGCCTTGAAGTTTTTAAGCACTTGCTCAAATTGACCGGCTACATCGCCCGGAGCGACAATGTTGCCTTCAGAGTCGCTGGCATCTTGCCCGGCCAAAAACAAAAGTCGCCCTCCGGTAACAAGAAGACCGTGATTAAAGCCTTTGGGGGCGGGAAGAACAGACGGATTGATAATTTTTGTTTCCAATGGTTGTAACTCCTTTTTCGGTTTGAGATGATTCGGTAATTATTTGGATTTTTTTAGCCAACCGGACGAAAGACAATGGACGAACGACAAAACCCTGTGCTATCGTTTCATTCGTCCTTTTTTGCGACTACGTTGAATTACCAAATCTTCTTGGTTTAGATTTATCGTCCTACAAATTTGGGTTTTGCTTTTTCTTTAAATGCCTCATAAAAAATGCGATGATCTTCGCCCATCAGCATCAGCGCCTGGGCTTGAGCCTCGGCCTCCAAAGCCGATACCAAATCCATATTCCACTCGTTGTTGACCAGTCGTTTGGTCAGCGAGATGGCCGCCGTTGGCCCCTCGGCCAGCCGCTTGGCCCAGGCCTGGGCTGTAGACAACGTTTCGTCGTGGGGCACAACCCGGTTGACCAGGCCATATCGCTCGGCGGTGGCGGCGTCAACGTTATCGCCCAGCAGCAGTAGTTCCAGCGCTCGCCCCTGGCCGATGACTCTTGGCAGCAGATAAGCCGCGCCCATATCGGCTCCGGTCAGGCCAACTTTGGTAAAGAGAAAAGCAAACTTGGCTTTCTCGGAGGCAATTCGCAAATCAGAAGCCAGGGCGATGACGGCTCCCGCCCCGGCGGTGGTTCCGTTCAGGGCGGCGATGATAGGCTTGTCGAGCAAGCGCATATTTTGCACCACGGCTCCGGTCATCCGGGTAAAATCCAGGTGGCCTTTAACGTCGCGTTTCAGCAACTCGCCGATGATATCGTGAACGTCGCCGCCGGAGCAAAAGCCTTTGCCCGCGCCGGTTAAAACCAATACTTTAACCGAGTTGTCGTACCGCAAATCTTCCAACAGGTCACGGAATTGGGCGTACACCTCAAAAGTTAGCGCGTTTAAAACATCGGGGCGATTAAAAGTCAACGTGGCGACGCCATCGTTAACCTCGTATAAAAAATCGTAACTCATACAGCCTCCTTATCTACCGAAACACAACTACGAATTTGGAAAGGAACGAATTGTCTTTGTTTAATCCCAAATCGTAAATCCAAAATCCAAAATCGCATCACCACATTACCCCGCCGCCATCCACGTTAATGGCCTGGCCGGTGATGCCTTTGCTGGTTTCTTGAGCCAGCATCAGGGTTACGGCGGCCACTTCTTCCGGCTCAATTAATCGATTTTGAGGGCTTGTTTTTTCCAGGGCCTCGCGGGCTTGAGCTTCGGTTAGGCCGGTGCGGTTAATTATGTTGCTAATGTTGCTGTCGGTCATCGGGGTATCGACGTATCCCGGACAGACGGCATTTACCGTAATCTGATGGGTTATCAATTCTGAGGCCAGAGAGCGGGTCAGGCCCAAAACTCCGTGTTTGGAGGCGGTGTAGGCCGCAATGTAAGGCATTCCAACTTTTGAGGCAATGGAGGCAATGGTGATAATTCGGCCCCAACGCCGCTCTATCATTGGGGGCAAAAAAGCTCTGGTGACATAGAAAACGCTGGTCAAGTTGATTGACAGCATCCGATGCCACAAGTCATCAGGGTGATTTAAGAACTTGTGGCTTCCGGCGTTTCCGGCGTTGTTTACCAGAATATCTATCTCGCCCAGCCCTTCAATGACCGCAGCAGCCATCTGCTGTACTTGTTCCGGGTCTGTCACATCGCAGGCAATCGCCAGACTGCGTTGGCCCGTTTCTTGAATTTTCGCCGCCACAGCTTCCAGATCGGGCAGGTTGCGGGCTGATACCGCCACATCCGCCCCGGCTTTGGCCAGGGCCAGCGCAATGCTGCGGCCAATGCCTTTGCTGCCGCCGGTTACAACGGCTCGCCGGCCGGCTAACGTTAGTTGATTGCTGTTTGTCATAGTTTTGTCAAATTAAAGAAGTAGGAAGTAAGGAGTAGGGAGTAAGGGGGATTTGACCAACTCCCTACTTAATGGCTAAATAAAATTTTCTTGCTCAATCAGCATGCAAAAATCTGGTTAACGCCGTATTAACTGTGTCCCAAAATTGGCCGTGGCTGGTAAAGCTCTTCCAGGTAGGCGCGTTCTTCGTCGTCAAGTTCGATGTCGAGCGCGGCGACGGCTTCTTCCAGGTGCTTCATTTTGCTAACCCCGATGATGGGGGCGGTAATGCCCGGTTGGCTCAATGTCCAGGCCAGCGCAATTTGAGACCCCGAAACGCCGTGTTTTTTAGCTAACTCAGACACGCGGTCTGCAATGTCAAAATCGGTGGCGGTAAAATAAAGTTGACGGGCGAAGTCATCCGTTTTGGCCCGTTTGGTTTCGCCGCTGCCGTCGCGGGTGCGGTTTCCGGCAAAAAATCCTCGCGCTAATGTGCTCCAGGGAACCGCCGCAACGCCCTCATCCAGGCACAACGGCAGCATTTCTCGTTCTTCTTCTCGATAGATTAGATTGTAGTGATTCTGCATTGCCGCAAAACGAGTCCAGCCACGCAGGTCAGCTAAATAGAGGGCTTTGCAAAATTGCCAGGCAAACATACTGGATGCGCCCAGGTATCGCACTTTACCGGACCTGACCAGGTCGTTTAGAGTTTCCAGCGTTTCCTCAATGGGCGTCTCGTAATCCCAACGGTGAATATAGTAGAGGTCAATATAGTCGGTTCCAAGCCGTTGTAAAGACGCATTAACGGCATCCATAATGTGCTTACGCGACAGGCCGCGGTCGTTGGGGGCAGAGCCGACCGGCCAATAGACCTTGGTGGCGATGACCACTTCTTCTCGTTTGGCAAAATCTTTAAGGGCGCGGCCCACCACTTCTTCGCTGACTCCCAACGAGTACATATCGGCGGTGTCGAAAAAGTTAATGCCCATTTCTAGCGCTTGTTTAATAAATGGGCGGCTCTGGTCCTCGGATAGCACCCATTCTCGCCATTTGGGCGTGCCGTAGGTCATTGTCCCCAGGCAAATACGCGATACCTTTAAGCCGGTTTGGCCAAGATTTATATATTGCATTGTTACATCCTTTGTTATGTGCTGCTGGTGACTATATAGTTTTCAAGCTGTTCAATTATAAACTCTTGGTCGGAAATGATTGCTTTAACAACATCTCCAATAGAGATCATACCCGCTAACTGCTCATCTAAAAGAACCGGCAAATGCCGGACGCGCCGGTTGGTCATGATGGCCATGCATTCTTCAATGGATTGATCGGGGTGTACGCAGAAAAGTTCGCGGGACATAATATCCTTGACCGAAGTTTCTGAAGACGATTTCCCAAGCAGGATTACTTTTCTGGCGTAATCCCGTTCCGAGATAATACCCACCAGTTTTCCATCTTCAAGAACCACTAAAGAGCCTATTTTTTTATCCGCCATTAGTTTTAGGGCTTCATATACTGAAGCCTCAGGGTGAATGTCCCATATATCATGGCCTTTGGTTTGCAAAAGTTGATTGACAGTTTTCATAATTTTTCCTCCTGGGGTTTAGTCGTTTAAATATGATGGGTCTATGATGCACAGGTCAGCCCGGCCGGCGGCAAGGATGGAGTTGACCTGGTCAGTGGTAATAATGCCTCCAGAGATCATTGTTGCAATGCTTGCTTCATTGCGTATCTGGTCGCTAAATGGAGCCAGAAAATAAGGGCCATAGTTTGGTCTGGCGTTAGGGGTTGTTTGTCCGGCCAAAACCTGAATTAAATCACAGCCTTGCGCTTTCAACAACTTGGCAACAATTACTGCGTCGCCAGTTTCCAAACCACCTTTGGCCCAATCTGTGGCAGAGATGGAAACAGAAGTGGGTTTGCTTTTGGGCCACATCGCCCGGACGGCTTTAAAAACCTCTAACGGAAAGCGCATCCGGTTCTCCAACGAGCCGCCATAATCATCGCTGCGAGTGTTGCTTAACGGCGAGATAAAGCCGGCTAACAGGTAGCCGTGAGCAAAGTGAAGCTGGAGCATATCAAAGCCGGCTTCCTGGGCCAGCCGCGCGGCCTGCACAAAATCGTCGCGTGCTTTATCCATATCGCCCCGGTCCATCTCCTTAGGAACCTGACTGTGCGGAGTATAAGGCAGCGACGAGGCCGACAGCAGCGGCCAATTGCCCTGTCCTAATGGCCTGTCGACTCCTTCCCGGCGCGGTCTGGTTGACCCCCTGCGTCCGGCGTGTCCCAGTTGCAGCCCAATTTTGGCCTCAGAATCGGCGTGGACGGCATCGACAATTTTGGCCCAGGCATCCTTGTGTTCAGGACGATAAATCCCGGCGCAGCCGGATGTAATGCGCCCCTTTGCCGATACGGCCACCGGCTCTGCCATAACCAGCGCGGCCCCGCCCCTGGCTCTATCAAGCAGCCGGTTTAGGTGGGTGTCATTTGGCAGCCCGTCGGCGGCTGAGTAGGCGGAGGTGGGGGTTAAAACAACCCGGTTGGATAGTGTCATATCGCGCAGCTTTATCGGCGTAAATGCGGGCGGTGGGGCTACAAGTAAAGGCGCGGTCAGCGGCGCGGTCAGCGGCGCGGTTAATGGTAAGGCGCTGTTGTGGCCGGTAAACCAGCGGTCAACGGTTTCGCTAAAGTAAGGGTCGCGCAGTTTGAGGTTATTATAGGAGATTCGACCGCTACGAGTCAACAAATGGAAGGTAAATTGCAAAGGTTCCAGGTGAAGGTACGGTTTGACATTTTCAAAATAGATTCGACTCTCCTGGGCCGATTCCTGAAGCAGCTCGACTCGCGGACGTCGCTCTAATGTGTAGTAGTTAAGGGCGGTTTCAGTATCATTGTGCTGTTCAACGGCGTTGGCAAAAGCAATGGCGTCTTCCATTGCCAGCTTTGTGCCCGACCCGATGGAGAAGTGGGCTGTGTGAACGGCGTCGCCAAGCAAAACAATGTTTTGGTGATGCCAGACCTTGTTTTTGACTCTGATAAAGTTAATCCACCTTGAGTTATTTGACATCAAGGCGTGGCCGCTCAGGTCATCGGCAAAGAGTTTTTCGCAATAGGCAATGCTTTCGGCCTCGGTGGCCCGGTCAAGTCCGGCCCGCTGCCAGACAGATTCCTGGCACTCGATAATAAAGGTGCCGGTGTTGCCGTTAAACGGGTAGGCGTGAACCTGAAAAAGGCCGTGTTTGTTCTCGCGGAAAATGAAGGTGAAGGAGTCGAAAATCTTATGAGTACCATACCATATATATTTGGCTTTGCCAACCTCTAAACTGGGTTTGAAGATGCCGGCATAGGTTTGGCGAACCAGGCTGTTAACGCCGTCGGCTCCAATCAGCAGGTCGGCATCCGCAAATTTGGATATGTCGCTAATGTCGGTCTTGAATTTTTGCTGTACCTCTAACTCATCGCATCG
>JAJRVO010000640.1 GCA_024277275.1 Chloroflexota bacterium | reverse complement strand
CCCAATGCCATTTGACGCGCTTTCCAGTCGTCAAGAATGATAAAGTCAGCCGCACATTCTTGAGCTAAAATTATGGCTTCTGATTCGCCTGCTCCCAAAGTAAGTTTTAAAGTCTGGACTGCCAGTTGATTCTCTACCTGGCGAGTTTCTATCCAGTCGGCATTTTTTACCTCTTCCGCGCCAAAACGTCCGGTTCCCAGAGTAACAACTTCATGAAACACGGCAGAAGGGATAAGAATTCTCTTAAAGAGCCGGCGTAAAATAAACAATTTACCTATTTTGCTCAATCCAATCAGGCACGTTGAGTCTGCAATGACAATTTTAGACATCAGATAATCTAGCCATATCCTGGTCTAAATCTGCGGCAGAATAGTGTAACGAGATGCCAAGACGATGGTTTATATCAGCAAATTCCCACAAACTCATTCCCCCTATTTCACAGGCTTTGCTCAATGAAATACGCTTATGTTCGTAAAGAAACAAGGCGAACATACGTCTTACCTCTTGATTTATATTATCTGCGTCCAACTCTGCCTGAGTAGCAAGTATGGTGGGCAACTCAAACTCTATATGCAAACTATTCATCACTCACTTCCTTTGACTATTCAATTGGATATTCCCTTAATTTTACCACAAATTTTTGTTTCTTCATACCCAAGGGGTTATTCAAGTAGAAGTTAACTTTAATTTCGCAATCAACCCGGTGCGTGTTATAATGCCATCCATACCATTGCAGGGAAAATCTTTTGAGATCACAATATTATTCTCCATCGCCCAGTTCCGGCGCAAATTGGCTGGAACGTTTAAGACCTTTAATAGAACCCCCACTGGCCTATCCTTTCTTTATCGCGGGGCTTGGGCTGGCTTTGTGGCTATTGACCAACCCAAGTTTTAGGGTTAGCCGGTACGGGGCGCATATTTTAATTCTGTTGATTGCCTTTCCAATCCACGAGTTGTCCCATGCCATTGTGGCCGACCGGCTGGGAGACCCCACCCCTCGCACTTATGGCCGCATCACCTTGAATCCGTTTGCCCAATTGAATTTTGTCGGCTCGCTGCTGATGTTGTTTGTGGGCTTGGGCTGGGCTTATGTGCCGGTTAATCCAAGCTATATGCGCCCCAACCCCCGCACCGGCCACATGATTGTGGCGGCGGCCGGCCCCATTTCTAACCTGATTTTGGCCGTAATATGCGCCGTGTTATGGCACGGTATGCTGCCGGTCTTACAAACTTTTAACTCGGTTGAGCTTTTGGAATATGTCAGGCGGGTGTTATTTTTGTTCACCTTTATTAATCTGGCTCTTTTCTTTTTTAACCTTGTTCCCATAGCCCCCCTGGATGGCTTTACCGTGTTAAAAGGATTGTTGCCTTATAATTTGGCCTATCAACTAGAGGGACTGCAACGTTACGGAATGTTACTTTTTATGGCGGTCTTTTTTATTGCTCCTTTTTTGGGCGTTCCCGTTATCGACTGGGTAATCTTTGGTCCGGCCAGTACCGTCGCCAACCTGTTATTTTAGGAATAGTCATATGACTGCGCCAAAGGCAATCCATCCGGCTTTGTATCGAGCCGGTCAATTTTTTATCGCGTTAAAAGCCTATCTTCCAGCCTGGGCCGGAGGCGTACAGGGCAAGCCATCTACCGAGGATGAGGCGCTGGTTAAATCTATTTTGTCGACTCCGTTACAACGGCAACTCTTTGCCCGTATGTCGCCCAACGACCGGCGTCACGCCATTGCCGTAGCGCGTACCCTCCGGCAGGCCGGACATAATCATCTCGCCTTGATACAGGCCGCTCTGTTGCACGATGTCGGCAAAAGCATAGGGCAGCCAATCCTTCATCGTGTTTTGATTGTGCTATTTGAGGCTTTTTGGCCTGCGGCGCTGGATAGGCTATCATCAACAAAAGCTGTAAATTCACAATTCACAATTCACAATTCACAATTCACAATTTATTCGAGCGCCTTTCATTTGAGTCAGAGAGGGGGACAACTACCCCCCACTCCCCCTGCCTCTGTACTTGTAGAGGTAAGCCGGTGGCGACGTCCTTTTGTGGTTCACGCCCAACATCCTGCTATTGGGGCTGCATGGGCACAGGAAGCCAAGTGCGACCCGTTGGCAGTCAGACTGATTGCCAGTCACCAGGATGAGTTGGGCGACGAGTCGACAGAAGAAAATGAATTACTGGTTGCCTTGCAATGGGCGGATAATTTAAATTGATTCCTGGATGATATTATGAGCAACTTTACAATCACAATTGTCGGTAGCGGCGTCATTGGCACGTCGATGGGTTTGGCGCTTAAGCAACATAGCGACCCGCCTCGTTTGGTGACGCACGATAAAGAGCTTGGCAATGGCAAGGCCGCTGTAAAAAAGGGCGCGTTTGACAAAGCCGAGTGGAATCTGATTAACGCTTGCGAACAGGCCAACCTCATTATTTTGGCTATTCCCCTTAACGGTATCCGGCCTACGCTGGAGGCAATTGCCCCTTATCTTAAGGAAGGGGTTGTTATCAGCGATACCTGCCGCAGCAAGGAGCCAACCCTGGCCTGGGCCAACCAACTGCTGCCCGACCACATCCATTTTGTGGGGGGGAACCCGGTAGTGTACCCGGCGGGTTCCGGACATGAGAATGCCGCCGCCGACCTGTTTAAGGGTAGACTCTATTGTCTCACGCCTGCGTCGTCGGCTAATGAAGAGGCAGTTCAGGTGCTGGTTAACCTGCTTGGTTTGCTGGGCGCCGAGCCGTTCTTTTTGGATGCAGCCGAGCATGACGGCCTGATAACGGCCACAGAGCATTTGCCAAATTTGTTGAGCGTCGCTTTACTTAATGCCCTTACCCAACAGAAATCCTGGCGAGAGATTCGCAAACTGGCCGGCGGCCTCTTTCAACAGGCATCGTCCGGCGCAACCGGCGACCCCGATGCCCTGGTCGGCAACTTTCTGGAAAATAAAGAGACGCTGGTTCACTGGCTTGACCGGTACATGGCCCAACTTAACCAGTTGCGGGCATTGCTTGTAGCCGACAATGACAAAGCCGAAGAGTTGGCTCAAACGGTAGATAAGGCCGTTGTGGCTCGTCTTAATTGGCTGCAAGACTTTGAAAAAGGCGCCTTTACCGACCCGGAACTGGCTACTACCCGTTTTGAAGCGCCCGGTCTTCTTTCTCAAATGATTGGTTTTGGCGGGCTACGCAAGCGTAATCCCTCCTCTGACAAAAAGTAAAAAATGAGCGCAGAAAAAATTAAACAAACCCCTCCAAAAAAAAGTTTAAATATTTTGACCCTCTCCCCCACCATGTTCTTTGCCGATTACGGAGCGCATGTACGTATTTTAGAAGAAGTCACAATTCTCCAAAAGTTGGGGCATAAAATTACTATTTTGGCTTATCCCAATGGACGGGATGTTGAGGGGATAACCGTAAAACGCTGCTGGGGCGTGCCCTTTAATTACCGGGTAATTGTTGGCTCCTCTCGCCACAAAATTTATTTGGATGTGTTGCTGGCGGCGATGTCGCTGTGGTATGCGCTGCGCCACAAACCGGATATTATCCACGCCCACCTGCACGAAGGCGGGCTGATTGGCTGGGTTTTAAGCAAGCTCACCGGCGCGCCGCTTGTTTTTGACTTTCAGGGAAGCCTGACAGCCGAAATGGTTGATCACAATTTTTTAACCCCCAACAGCCCTTTTTGCAAAATCCTGTACTGGCTGGAAACACGCATTGACCACGCCGCCGACGTGATTTTAACCAGTTCGACACACGCTGCCCGCTTGCTGGCGGAAGAGTTTGGCCTGTCTCCGGCCAAAGTTTATCCTACCCCGGATTGTGTTAATGCCGACGCCTTTTGCGCTGATAATTTTTCTGATGACGAGAAGCGCCGGTTAAAAGAGTCTCTGGGTCTCCCGCTTGATAAAAAAATTATTGTTTACCTGGGCGTTCTAACCCCTTACCAGGGTATTGACAACCTGTTAGAAGCATTAACTTTACTTAACAAAACCAGAGATGATGATTACCATTTATTGCTTATGGGCTATCCCGATGTTATGCAGTACCGGCAGAAAGCCGAGAGTATGGGACTATGCCGGCAAGTAACATTTACCGATAAGATTCTTTACGAAAACGCGCCTCGCTACCTGGCTCTGGGCGATATCGCCACAGCCCCCAAAAAATCTGCCACCGAAGGCAGCGGCAAAATCCTAAATTATATGGCAATGGCTTTGCCTACGGTTGCCTTTAACACCCCGGTTAGCCGGGAATTTTTGGGAGACGGCGGTATTTACGCCGCCGAAGTTACCAGTCCGGCCCTGGCGGTGGCGCTCAACCGCGCTCTGAATTTGTCGCCGGCAGAGCGAGACAGGGTAGGACGTTATCTTCGCCGGCGGGTTATCCGCAATTTTTCCTGGCAACCGGCCGGTGAGCAGATTGAAGCAATTTACCAGGCCCTCTTAAATGGCGATCCGCTTCCCGCTACTACGCCTCAACCCGTCCATCACCAACTGCCGGAAAACCCTTAATGTCTCCCGGTAGCTTAAAATTACGCACATTTTCACCTACCCCCGAATCCTTTTTAGCCGAATATTGGACTCTATTATATGGTGGCTTTCTTGTGAAAGCCTAACTTAAAATTAGTAAAAGTTCAGTAAACCCGCTCAAGTCAAGGCTATGACCCAGTAATTGGTAATTGGTAACTGGTAATTACTAATAACCAATTACCAATTACCTACCCCCAATACCCATTTTGGCGGGTTCGCTGAATATTTACTAAAATTAACTTATGGCCTCTTGGTCATCTTGTTTTACCCGGCTCCATTATGGTACAATATAGTGAGAAATTAAATATCGTTACTGCATTGATTGATGAGAAAAGTGTCTAGTTTTAGATTTACGATTTTTGTTAGCGTTGTGTTAATTCTGCTTTTTGGGAGCATAACTTCAGTTATGGCCCAAGAGCCGGTTGTTGACTCTAAAGAATCTGATTTTGTACCCGGCGAGATACTGGTTAAGTTTAAGCCGGGCGTTGGCGTTCAGGACAGCCGGCAAAGAGTGGCCGAAGTGCAAGGCAAGGTTGTTCAATCAATTCCCTCAATAGGCGTTTTGCGGGTCAAAGTATCTCCGGGACAGGAAACGGCTGCCATTGAAAAATTGCAGGCCCGCTCTGATGTGGAGTATGTTGAACTGAACCACCTTGTCTACGCCCAGGGTACGCCAAACGACAGTTTATTTAGCCTTCAGTGGGGGATGTCCAAAATTAATATGCCCGCTGCCTGGGATATCACCGAGGGCAGCAGCGATATTATCATCGCCATTGTTGATACCGGTATCGATCTGGACCACCCCGATTTTAGTTGTACGGTATCAAGCGGCGCAAACAAACTCACCAGTGGCTACGACTTTTATAATAATGATAGCAACCCCGACGATGATAACAACCACGGCACCCACGTGGCCGGCATTGCCGGAGCCTGTACAAATAATACCATAGGCGTGGCAGGTGCGGCTCCAAACGTGCGCTTAATGCCGGTTAAGGTTCTAAACTATGCGGGTAGCGGGAATTATAGCGATGTAGCCAGTGGCGTTATCTATGCAGCCGATAATGGGGCTAAAATCATAAATCTCAGCCTGGGTGGAAGCAGCGCCAACAGTACTCTGGAGAATGCAGTTAATTATGCCACCAATACCAAAGGGGCATTGGTTATAGCTGCGGCAGGTAATTGTGCGCAAGGTGGGGGCACCTGTAGCGGCGTTAACCCGATAATGTATCCTGCGGCTTATTCTGGGGCTGTGGCGGTAGCAGCAACCGACAGCAATGACAACTGGGCTTACTATTCTGAATACCATTCTTATGTAGAGGTGGCTGCCCCTGGTGGTCTTCTGGCTAAACAAATCCGTAGCACAATTATAGGGAACTATGGCGATAAGTATGGCACTTCTATGGCGACTCCGCATGTTGCTGGTTTGGCGGCTCTTATTTGGACAATGAATTCCGGTATGACACATAGCGAGGTGCGCCAGATTCTCCAATCCACAGCCGATGATTTAGGGGCAGTGGGTAAAGATGATTATTTTGGCTATGGCCGGGTTAATGCTCAACGCGCGTTAGAGTTATTCACCTCTATCGGTTTGCTAGATACCTCTGGGCAAGAGATCACCCCTCCCATTTACTTTATGGTTGATGATCATATTGAGTTCCTGCCATCTGAAAGAACAATTGGGGTTACTACTACTAACCAGGATATTATCACCTGGACGGCTACTATCTCGCCAAGTGTGTCTTGGGTTAGCGTATCACCCCCCATAACTGGTTTAGTATCGGCATCATTATCTTCTGATTTTACTCTGGTTGCTACTCGGCCGGTTACTTATACTAGCCCCTATAGCTCCACAACGTTGGTTATTACCGGTACAACATCTGCGGGTTTGGAAATTGGCCCAACAACCAGCGAAGTGCGCATCAATTACATTCCCGAACTTTTCCGGTATCGTTTTCCAATGATGTTTAAGAATGCTACCTTGCCTTAAACACTACCCACTCCCATAAAACTTACCGGCTCATCAATGGACAAACCTAACCTCTCAAGCGTGGGACGAGATTCCCATTGTTTTTTGGGGTGGATTAGTGATAAACTACCTTATAAGGGTATCTGTACTATTAATAAATTCATCTCGGTCTTTGGGGTAGCGCTATGAAGAAAAAGCGTGTAGCGAGCTGTGGAGCATGGTGCAGCGACGTGGCGTGAAACGACACTACACCGTGTTTTGTATCATGCCTGTAGTTCAGAGAGAAGGTAGGTTATGGCAATTCAGCGCCCCATTTATAAACTAACCAGGGTCACAGGTATAGTGGGTTTAGGATTCACTATGGTCTGTGGCCTTTTGCTTTTATTTGGTAGTATGGCCTCGTCGGTGACGGCAGCGCCTTTGCATACCGCTGTAAGTGGTCCTATTACTGTCCCCACAACTTGGACCGTTCCTGGCAGCCCGTATACCGTATCCGGTGTGGTAAATGTGTATACTAAACTAATTATCGAACCGGGTGTCGAGGTTCGCTTTTTAAAGCAAGTCCCTGGAAGTAGGCTGGAGTTTGGGGTAAACGGTCAATTGGAAGCTATCGGCATGTCCACAGCCCCCATCACCTTTACCTCTAACGAGACCACGCCTGGTCGAAGCGATTGGGATGGTCTTCGTTTTTCATCTGGCGCCTTGAGCAGTACCATTCAGCACGCGGTTATCGAATATGCAACAGAAGGGGTGTTCCTCGACTCAGGAGTGGGTTTTAATATTTTTAGCAACACCTTTCGCTATATTGGTAGCAGTGGCACCGAGGGGGCCATTACCGGTAGCCCTGATGATGGTTTTATCAGCTACAATCAGATTTACAGCTCTTGGCGTGGCATTGAAGTCAACGAGATTGGAAAAACGACAATTGAGGACAACCATATTTATGATATCGCTCAGGATTGTATCAACATAGCCTCGCCCGGCGCTCCCAGTTCCGACAACACCATTAGCAATAATCAGATCCACGATTGTGGCGGCAGGGGCATTGAGGTGCAGGGGCGTCCCCTGGGGAATGCGGCTGGTGCGAACAACCAGATTATCAATAACCAAATCTGGAACACCGGTAGCGAGGGCTTATACGCCTTCAATCAAATCAATTTTTATTTTCAATCTAACACGGTATATAGCACAGCTTTAACCAATACTCTGGGCGCTGTTGTGCTCGAGGAGATGGGCACTACCAGAGTTTATGATAATTACCTTTACGGTAATGGCAATGCTACATTGTATGCTGGGGCTTTGCATGTTTTAAGTGGCAGTACAGGAACGAATGTCGGTGTTTTGCCCATCTACATGACCGGCAACCGCATTGCAGACAACAATGGTAGCGGCCTGGTCTTCCGCAATGAGAATGGTTTTAACCCGGCAACTTCCAACATTAACAGCAATGCTTTCTGCGTAATAGATAAATATGAAATCGAAAACCTGAGTACCAATGCCTTTACCGTTCCCGCCGGCGGCAACTGGATGGGAACCAACTCGCCACAAGTTGGTACCGAAATCACCGGCAGTGTCAATATCACGCCTTTAATTCAACTGACTGCTATTGCCAATCCCATCCTCCTACCAGCCGACGGCCTGACCCCTGCTATTATCGACATCACTATGAATGACGGTGACGTGCCCCCGCACACAGTGCCCAATATACCCGATGGCGGGCGGGACGTTAACCTGACCACGGCCTTGGGCAGTCTGGCCAATCTCACCCGGACTGTGAATAGCAGTGGTACGGCCGGCACCAGCCTTACTTCAAATCAGATTGGCACAGCCGTCATCACCGTGACCGAGTGGTGTGGTTTTGCCATTACCGCCACCGTTGAGTTCACCGCCACCGATGTCACCATCGCTAAATCATCTGCCCTGACGCAGGTCGTTCCCGGTCAGAATATTACGTACACTCTGGCCTATACCAATGGTGCCATCACTGCTACCAACGTCATCATCACCGATACCCTGCCGACGGGCACACTTTTTGTAACGGACACGGCTGAGATTTCCGGCTTCACCCGGCAGCAAACCTCGTCGGAAGTGGGTTGGAATTTAGGCGACTTACCCGCAGGCGAATCCGGCACAATCACCTTAATTGCGCAACTGCCCACAACCGCCATAACCCGTTGCGGTCAAACTTTAACCAACTCTGTGGTCATCACCACGGCCACCATTGAAACTAATACCGGCAATAACAGCGATAGCGATAACAGTGTTCAGGTAATTTGCGCCGATGTCACTATTAGTAAAGAGGGACCGGGCGGCGTTGTCCGGCCGGGCCAAACGGTAACCTATACGCTGACTTATACAAACATTGGCGACGCGCCAGCCGAAAACGTAACCATCACCGATGTAAACCCTATCAGTGGCGCCATAGATACCGTCTTGCCCTCACCTGGAACCGTTCAGCCCAATACAGGCGGCAGCCGCATCTATACTGTAACTACCACCCCTGCTATGTGCGGCGGTGATTATTTGACCAATACGGCCTACATTGGCACCGATACCCCGGAATACACAACCACCAATAACGTAGCCGTTTCCGCCAACCCGCCGCAAATTATTTGCTCAGATTTGGTCATCACCAAAACAGCCGCCGTGACCGCCCCCAGTTTTGGCAAGGTCAGTACCTTTACGGTTGAATAT
>JAJRVO010000639.1 GCA_024277275.1 Chloroflexota bacterium | reverse complement strand
GTAACATTCTGAAAGCTAGAGAATAGGACACAGATTTTCGCAGATAAACACAGATTATGGTAAAAAACTAAACAAAAATCTGTAAAATCTGTGTTCATCTGTGTCCCATAAAAATGTTACTTTATGGCCGTTGGCAGTATATATGGTTTGCAACTCCGGGCCAAACCGGGGATTTATCAATAATTTGTAACTACTCAGCCTGGCCCAGACAAGGCGCTTGATTGAGGGTAATTGGTAATTAGTAATTGGAGATTGGAGCAATTTACCAATTACTAATTACCGGCCTTCAGGCTGCTTTACAGGGTACAGCTGAGTAGTTACAATAATTTAATTCAACTTATACCTCGCCACCAACCCGTCCAGTTGCCGGGCCACGCTTGATAAATCTTGCGCAGACTTTTCGGCCTGGCGAGTGGAGGCCATATTTTGAACGGTGGCCTGGTTGATGTTTTGCATAGCTATGGCAATCTGCTCCATGCCGGTTGTTTGCTGTTGAGCGCTGGCTACAATTTGATTGGCTGCGTTGGCGCTCTCGGCGATGCTGCCGGCCAGTTGCTGGATGGTTGTTCCAGCCTGACCGGTCAGTTGCGCCCCGACGTCTACTCCTTTGGTTCCTTCCTCAGTGGCCATCACTGCCGCGTTAGTTGCCCGCTGGATTTCATTAAGGATGGCCTTGACCTGGGCCGTGGCCTGTTTGGATTGCTCGGCCAGGTTGCGGACCTCGACGGCAACAACGGCAAAGCCTTTACCATATTCCCCGGCCCGGGCCGCCTCGACTGAAGCGTTCAGGGCCAGCAGGTTACTTTGGGAAGCGATGTCATTGACGGTGGCAATGATTTCGCCAATCTGTTGGGTTTGCTCGCTCAGGGCCAGGATGTTTTCGGCAATGCCTTCCACCTTCTCCTTAATTTGTTCCATACTCTCCACTGTATCAATCACGGCCTGTTGGCCGGCCTGGGAGATGTTGCTGGTCTGTTGGGCCTGCTTGGCTACGACCTGGGCTTTACCAAACGCCTGCTCGGCGATGGTTTTGACCTCATCAATGGTGGTGGTGGTTTGGGAAATGGCCGAGGATTGTTCGCTGGCCCCGGAGGCTTGCTGAGTGGTGGCGGCCAGAATTTCGGCGGCGGAGGCGGCGATGTTGGAAGTTGCTTCCCGGATTTGAGATGTTATCTCACCCAGGCTCTCGACCATGCCATTCAGGTTACGCCCCAGAATAGTCAGCGCGTCATCATGGTCGTTGAGAGAAAGACGGGCGGTCAGGTCACCGGCGGTTACCTGCTCGACAAAGATCAGATAATTGTCAACGGTTTGCTCCAGATACTCCTTGGTCTCTCGTTCAGCCTCGGCCAGTTGGGCCGCTTTTTGGCCGGCGGCTTGTTCCGCCTCGATACGCCGGCGCAGATTGTCGGTCATGGAGTTGAAAGCGGTGGCCAGGTTGCCCAGTTCATCTCGCGACGAAACTTTCACTTGCCGTGACAGGTCGCCTTCAGCAATGGCTACGGCAGTTTCAGCCAGGCGCTTGATCGGCTGGACAATGAACCGGATGATGCTGATGATTGCACCAGCAGCAATGATAATGCTCAAAACCACAATAACGATGGTGGTGGTGTATGCTGTTCGCTTTGCGGCGGCGATATTTTCTACTTGCCCCTCCACCTGGCTGTCGCCGATTTCCTCAACCTCGGTGATGAGCGCCAATAAATCGGCAGCGGAGGCTGAATATTCGGTTCTGGCGGCTTTGAAAGTTTGAAATGAGCTGATTGCATTAGAGAATTGGATTTTATGCAGTGAGAGCGATTCCCGCAACGCAGTGGAAAAAGATTTTTTACCGAACTCGTCATCCGGAACCGGTGCGTCGAAGGCGGGAAGTTCTACAATCTCTGATGTTCTTCTTTCCAGATCCGCCAACGATGCGCTTAGCGTCGCGAATGTCTCTGCCTCATCTTCAAGCGCAATCAGGCGCTCGTAGTAGTAGATCCGCTCCTGCGCCGCAATTCGGGCATTCATAGCGCCATTAGCAGCGGTCCAGGTAAGGTCAAATCCTCCATTCCACGACAAGGCGAGATCAGGATTGTTTTCCCATTCTTCAATCTCCACCTCACCAGCCTCCTCGGCCAATGTCAGCAACTTCTGGAACCGGGAGAACTCAATATTCAAGGCCGAATCTGCCTCGACGAAATTTGAGTGGGCAGTTAGCAGCGCTTCGCGATCCGCCAAATATTTTTCCAGTTTGGTGTTGACCTCGACGGTTACATCTTCCGACATCAAACCGGAGGCAAACATCCGCTCAAGGGCCTGGTTGGCAAACTTGTCCGCTTCTGCCATCTGGGCGCTGAGCGCCTTCGTATCCTCACCGACGATAATATTGTTGACGGAGATCATCTGGCCTTCAATGCCGATCTGGGCCTCCATAGCCCCATCGGCGGCATTCCACGCCGGGCCGGTTATGAGATCTAACGAGTCAGACAGCCTGCCAAGCCCGTAAAAAGCGGCGGCGCCGACGGCTACTACCAGAATAGTCATGAGGGAAAATCCTCCCCCTAACTTCGTTCCAATTTTGCGATTGTTAAAAATATTCATTTCCTTACTCCTTATTCGCTATAGATGTTCAGAAAATGATTTTGAGCAGGGGCAATGCATAGTTCTAAGAGCGTGTTTCTTAAATCGTGTAGACCAGACCGCAGAGGTTTCTGAAGCCGATTTTAACCGTAAGTCAGGTTCATAACCGGGGCAAATTCGCTTAAAAATGTCTCGCAGAAAACCTCTGCGGTCTTTAAGAAACACGCTCTAAAGCTTGTCCTACGGTAACTACCTACCTTGAGCCAAATACGGCGCTTTAGTACGGGTAATTGGTTATTAGTGATTGGGCCAAATTACCAATTACCATTTACTAATTACCGCTATACTCAACATCTAAGTTAGCGCAGCCAGGTAGTTACGTCCTACGTAAGTTTTTTGGGCTGCCAAAGCAAATGACAATAGCAACAAGCGTCACTATGGCCAAGTATACAACTCTTTTATTGGTGAAGGAAATTTTTGATGAATTGCCTGACTTTGAAATCTCTCTACTTAGGTGTATCATAACTTTCCTATGGAAAATTCGTCGCAGCCTATTTATCACCTGACGCCGGCCGGCTATTACAACACCCAACCTCAAGACCAGCCCTATCGGCCTGAAACCTTTGCTCAAGAAGGTTTTATCCACTGCACCGCCGGAACTGAAATGTTGGTTGAGGTTGCCAATGCTTTTTTTGACACTTTATTGGAGTCACTGCTGGCGCTGGAAATTGACCCGCAGCGTTTAACAGCGCCTCTTCAATTTGAGTCTCCCATTCCCCCAACCGGTCAAGCCCCTGCCGATGAAGAAACTTTTGCGCCTGATCCTGATCTTCTCTTTCCCCATATCTACGGCCCGCTCAATCGTGAGGCCATTGTAGATTGCTTTGTTTTACAACGCGGCCAATCAGGTCGCTGGTATTTGCCGGAGTGATGGAATTTTAGCCGGCATCTCTGAACGTTTGTGCGGATGCAACCCCATGTCATTTCGAACGATAGTGAGAAATCCCTGCGGCGGTTGGTCAAACTAAGCGGTATCGGGCATAAAAGGTGCCGTCTTGGGGGCGTAAACTTGCCTGGTTTTCCTACCACAGAGCCTTTACTTGTCGCTCCATAGGGATTTCTCCCGTTGGTCGAAATGACATAGGCAGGTGTAGGGTAACGAGAGCTGGCATAATTGCAGGGTTATTGTCAATTGCTTAAATGTCTCAAATCCAAAATCCAAAACTCATCTTGAGTGCAGGGTATATCGAGCAAAGTCAAGATGCTGAAGACTCTAAAACCCAGAATATTAAATGGGCCTACGTTTTAAGACTGACCGGTTTTGCCGGCATAGTTATTTTGATTGCTTTTGTCTTGGTAGTAGTTGAGTTTAGCCGCCGCATAGCGGCAAACCTTACCGTGTGGGATTGCCCCGCCCAGGTTACTACGCCGGCTGATGCCGGCTTGACTGATTATGAGACGGTCCAAATTCGGCCGCAGCCAGATCAAATGTTGACTGGTTGGTATGTTCCTTCTCAAAACGGGGCGGCTATTTTGTTGTTACAAGGACACTGGACGGCCCGCGATGGGATGCTGGCCGACGCCGCGCTTTTGGCCGGACACGGTTATGGCGTGATGCTGCTTGACCCCCATCCTTGCGCCGG
>JAJRVO010000638.1 GCA_024277275.1 Chloroflexota bacterium | reverse complement strand
TGATTGAACCTGTCACCCGTTCCGCCGACGGGAAAACATTCACCCTGGTTATCGAGGACAAGCAGCATAGCTACGCCAACGACAAAGAAGGCAAACGACAAGCCATCCTTGACGGCCTGAACGCCATCCCCACGATTACCGTCGGTGAAGATATATACCTGCCGGACGACGCTGCCCTGCAAGTTGTGGCCGCTGTCATGTACCCGGATGGCATCCAGACAGAAAAAGCATATGACCTTGTGCGCCGCACGGCCGAAAAAGCGTGCGCCCATCTGGGGTACGGTGAAGCAATCCAACTGGGGCCGCCCCTTGTGCCCTTTTCCCAACGGGGCGTTTACCGCAAACGTTACCCGCCGGTGGACGCCCAATTGGTGTTGGATGACCTGCGACTGGCCGGAACTGGCAGTACGCGCCCCCGGCAGGAAGCAGCCTGTACCATTATCTGGAACAAGGCGGGATTGGCTGTCTACGGCCGTCACTGGAGCAAACTTACCCTGGCCGAACAGAGCCTTATCCAAACCCAGGTAGACGAGATTGCCGCCCAGGCCGGCTGGCACAAAGACGAAAGCGCCGCTGCCGGCAGTTACACCCGCCCCCTGCCCATTGACAAAGCCGCCGCCCGCAGCCGCATTGCGGAACTGCTGCGGCAGGCAAAAGGGCATCCGGTTTCCGTGGGCAGCGTTATCTATCAAGCACAGCTGGGCGCATACGGCCGGGGATTTTATGCCAACGAACTGGCCCCGCCTCTGCAAACCGTTGTTACCGAGGCGCTCCAGGCCAAAGGGTACCGCCCCACCCCGGAAGAGGGCGAATACCGGCCGCTGCTGGTTACAATCACAGAGACAGAAGCCGCTATCAGGGAAAAGCTAGCCGGCATCACTCCCCGGATGACCCAATTTGGCCCCGCTTTAATGCTGCGGGACGTGCTGGGTGCAGTGACAGAAGACAACTGGAGCGTCAGCGAGTGGCAGGCAGAGCAATTATTGAAAGATAGTTCGGTTGGACAACTACTCCGGCAAATGGGGTACCAAACAGAACCGACCTGGCTCCAGCCATACCAATTCCGGCCCAAAAGGGATAACAACGACGACGCCCAACAAGTGATTCTCAAAGAGGTGCGGATAAGCAGCGACCCCGACAGGAGGCTGTCGTTGGCCAGAGGTTTGCCCGTTTACACCCCGGCCGTTGTCCTGGACAGCGACAATGACAACATCGTGTATCTGGAGATGGTGGGGCACAAACAGGCGGTACGAGCCAACTGGGCGGCGCTGGTTAGTAAAAAAGTGCGCTGGATTGGCGGGCAGCGCATCTATCTGGACGGGATGAAGGAACATGTGCTGGTCAGGGCGTCGCTGCCCTGCGGCTGGGTAGACCACATCCTCATCCACAAGCAGGCCAGTATCCGGGAGATGAACCCGGAAGAACCGTTCTTTTTGCTGGATGACGGCCGTCAACCCATCCCACCGCTGTTTTATCCGATGCTGAACAAATGCCTGGCTGTGCCTGTGCTGGAAGATTGGGCGGCGTATTTGTGGGAGAACGGCCGTCAGCGCAACCTCATCACGCTCCTGAATGATGGCAAAGGACAAGGCTACGCTGCCTGGCGGGTGTTGCCGGCGCCACAAGCCTGGCAAGAGTTGGCGCAGGCAGGATTAAGGGAAGAAAAGATTGTATTTTAATTTCTGCTTACGCTGACCACCGACGATGCTCTATTTTCCACTTTGAGCTAATTTTTCTACGCTGGGTGCAAGCCGGTATAAAACTTCTCCACGATGATCAGTGAACCGTTGAAGCAAATCCTGTTGAACCAAATTGTCAGCAAAGTCGACAAATTGTCTAAGGGTCGTGATTCCAAGGACATCAAAAACCTGATCCAAGTCAGCATCTTTTGAGATTGAGAAACCACCTTGTTGTAAACCAAGGTAAAGTATTCTACGAATATCGGGTGGCACGTCTCTTTCAGCGACTTCTTCCTGTAATTGCTCGAAACTGCCTTGGAAAACATCCAGGTCTAGTTGCTCTACACCATTTTCTATAGCTATTTTCAATATTTTTCCACATAAGAGAATAAACTGCCTGGGGATACCAAACGATTTCGATGCGATAGCTTCTATTACATCGTCAGCAAATGGAAAAACACTTTGTTCATCTGGGCGATTGCGTACCAGATTTAGTGTCCTTGCAGCCACTAAGCGTAACTCCTGGGCGGGAAGTGGTTTTAGTGGAATAGTCTCATTAAAGATATCAAGACCAGACGCATATACATCTTCTAAAATGGTTAGTGTCCGGCCAGTGAGAATGAAAGAACACCTTTTATCTCTTATCAAATCAAGAGTGCTTTCTAACATGAATTTGATACTGCCCTGGTTATGTACTCTCTCTAAATCATCCACCGCAAAGATGATACGTCTATATTTCTTCTTCATAGCAATGTTAAGAAGTTCATCTAGGCTACCAACTTAAGCCGGGACACTTTGCCATTAAAAGTGGCAGAATCGGTGGCACTCACCACCTGCCGTAATGGGTTAGCGTGAACGAATTTTTGCCATATATGGTAGCCTTGTCACCATATATGGCGGTTTCCGGCACT
>JAJRVO010000637.1 GCA_024277275.1 Chloroflexota bacterium | reverse complement strand
TGGCCCCCCTGGCCGTCTATTTGCCGCGCGCTGCCCTGGCCGGCGTTCTAATTGTCACGGCCTACGGGATGATTGACAAGGCCGAGATTGTCCGCATTTGGCAAGGCACACGGGGCGATGCTTTAATTATGATGGTCACTTGTTTGGGGACATTGTTTTTGCATATTGAGTTTGCTGTTTTGCTTGGCATCTTCCTTTCATTTGCCCTTTATATTATGAAGACCAGCGTTCCTCGCGTTTATTCTGTACTGCCCGATGAAAACTACAAGCATTTTATACAGCCACAACCTCACCAATCTCCTTGCCCGCAACTGGGAATTATAAAAATATCTGGCGACTTGTACTTTGGCGCAGTGAGTCACGTAGAAGAGGCCATTCACCAACATCTAACCAAGCACCCCGAACAACGCTTTTTGCTGTTGCGGATGCAAGGTGTAAACCAGTGCGATTTTAGCGGTATCCACATGTTAGAAGCCGTTAGACACCTTTGCCGGGAACGGGGAGGAGACCTGTATTTAATGAAGATCCAAAAACAGGTCCACCCATTTATGGTATCTACCGGTTTTTATGATCAACTGGGCGACGATCACTTTCTGTCCGAAGACCAGGCTATTGGGCATCTCTTTTATAACGTGCTTGATCCGGCTGTTTGTGTTTATGAGTGTAATGCGCGAGCCTTTGCAGAATGTGTAAACTTACCCAAACGAGCCTACTCGTTAGATATTCCACGCTTTACCGAGATTTCCCCTGATAGCATAACCAATATATCTCCTCAAGAACTGTGGGACCAATTGTATAACGGTCGTACCCCTCCATTGGTTATAGATGTGCGTGAACCACGCGAGTTTCATCGCGGCCATATTCCCGAAGCTCAACTCATCCCCCTGCCTAAAATGGTGTTAGATACGCCAAATCTGTCTGACAACCGTGAACTTGTCCTTGTTTGCCGCGCCGGGCGTCGTAGCACGCGAGCAGCCTGCGCATTACAAGGCAAAGGCGCTGATAATGTGTCTGTTCTTAGGGGCGGCATGCTGGCCTGGAAGGCAGCCGGGTTACTGGAGGCAATTGAATAGGTTTTGTTGACATTTCATTGGTTGTCGCCAGGTCGAAATATTTGATATACTCAGCACGGTCACAAAGTAACATTCTGAAAGACAGAGAATAGGACACAGATTTTCGCAGATAAACACAGATTATGGTAAAAAATTAAACAAAAATCTGTGAAATCTGTGTTCATCTGTGTCCCATAAAAATGTTACTTTATGGCCGTTGGCAGTATATTAACAAAAAGGAAAGGATAATGACAAATATAGTCCACAATCTAGGTCTTGACCTGGTAAGAGCTACAGAAGCAACCGCCCTAAACTCAGGGCGTTGGCTGGGTTTGGGTAAATATGAAGAAACCCATCGAGCAGCCACAAAAGCAATGTTTGAAGCACTGAGTCAAATTGAAATGGATGGCTGCATAGTAATTGGCGAAGAAGGCAGATTAGGCGAACATTCACCGCTGGATAGCGGCAGGTCTGTAGGGAAGGGACGCGGTCCGCAGGTGGATGTGGCAGTTGATCCCATTGACGGCACAACATCAGTGGTTAGGGGGCGTCCGGGCGCAATTTCTGTGGTGGGAGTAGCCCCTCAGGGTTCAATGTGGGACCCTACCCCGGCGGTCTATATGGACAAAATTGTGGTCGATCGTGAAGCCGCCGAGTCACTGGTGCCGGAATGTATGGATGCGCCGGCCGCGTGGACGTTGGCTCTGGTAGCCCGCGCCAAAAAGAAAGCGGTGCGAGACTTGCAGGTTATTGTGTTAGACCGGCCTCGTCATCAGGATTTAATTGAGGAAGTTCGCAATGCCGGAGCGCGGGTGCTGTTAAACTTTGATGGCGACACAGCCGGAGCGCTTATTGCCGCCAGCTACCAGGTTGGGGCTGATATTTTAATGGGCATAGGCGGAGTTCCCGAAGGCGTTACCGCCGCTTGTGCGGTAAAGGCAATGGGCGGGGCAATGTTGGGACGTTTGGCCCCGCAGAGCCAGGAAGAGAAAGAGGCTATCCGGTTTGCCGGGCTTGACCCTAATAAAATTTTAACCTGTGATGAGTTGGTCTCAAGTAATCAGATTTTTTTGGCGGCTACCGGCATTACACACGGACCTTTGCTAGATGGCGTTCGATATCGGGGACATGAAGCGACAACACATTCTTTGCTAATTCGGTGTGAAACCGGAACGCGCCGCATAATTAAGGCAGAACACTCAATTGAATGGTTTCAACTTGACGAAAACTAGCTAATGTGGTACATTTCACCTTCCTCCCAAAAGGGACATTTAAACAAATGTCCCTTTTTAAGTGTTATCTGAAGGGGAGGATTATTTTTGTGGAACAAAGGGAGAGCTTGTCATAAGCGCAAGAGACGAACGAAGAATTAACAAACGGATTGCTGCACCTGAAGTCCGCTTAATTGGTATGGGGGGCGAACAGTTAGGGATACTGCCAACTGAGAAAGCTTTGGCTATTGCCCAAGAACAAGGTACCGATCTGGTTGAGGTGGCTCCTAATGCCGCTCCCCCTGTCTGCCGCCTGATGGACTACGGCAAGTATCTATATGAAGCTCAAAAGCGCGAAAAAGATGCGCGAAAGACGCAGACAAAGGTAGAAATCAAAGAGATACGACTGCGTCCTAAAACCGGCGATCACGATATTAACTACAAGTTAAAGCGGGCGCGGACCTTTTTAGAACGCGGGGCCAAAGTCAGGGTTCGGCTCCGTTTTCGAGGGCGAGAGGTAACACATCCAGAAGTAGCTTTGGACTTGATGAAGCGCATTGCCGATGAACTACAAGATGTATCCGTGATTGAAAAAAGACCCGCCAAAGAAGGCATGACCATGTTGATGATATTAGGCCCTCAGAAGTAACTTAAGTTTTAAGGAATTATATACAATGCCCAAAATGAAAACCCATAAAGCAACATCAAAGCGCTTTAAGTATACCGGTTCCGGTAAACTGATGCGCACTAAAATAGGTAAAAGCCACTTGCGTCGCAAGAAAAAGAAACGAGTAAAGGTTCTGTTTAGTGAAATGTTGGAAGTAAAAACGCCAAGTACGCGCAAACGGGTCCAAAAACTCCTGCCCTATGCCAAGAAGGGAAAGTAGAGGTATATTGTGAGAGCAAAAGTAGGTCCCCAAACCCAACGCAGACATAAGAAAGTGCTGGCTCTAACTAAAGGGCAACGTGGCAGCAAGCATCGCTTGTTTAAGCGTGGCAACGAAGCGATGATGAAATCGCTGGAATACTCTTATAGAGACCGCCGTGTCCGCAAACGTGAATTTCGTCGTTTGTGGATTAGCCGTATTAACGCCGCCTCTCGCCAAAATGAGATGAGTTACAGTAATTTTATGCACGGTCTTAAAAAAGCGGGCGTAGAGCTAGACCGCAGGGTTCTGGCAGATATTGCCGTTCACGATGCTTCAACCTTTAGCCAATTAGTTGAAACAGCCAAAGCTGCGTTGTAAGTTAACAATAAACTGCAACAAAAAAACGGGCGATTGTGAACGCCCGTTTTTTTGATTCTTCTTGTTTTGAGCAGACCCGTAACCCAATGTTATACTCAGCACGGTCACAAAGTAACATTCTGAAAGCCAGAGAATAGGACACAGATTTTCGCAGATAAACACAGATTATGGTAAAAAACTAAACAAAAATCTGTGAAATCTGTGTTCATCTGTGTCCCATAAAAATGT
>JAJRVO010000636.1 GCA_024277275.1 Chloroflexota bacterium | reverse complement strand
GGGGGGCAAGGGGGTATCTTTATCATTGCTCCAGTTACTCCCTTGCTCCCCTGCCCCCCTGCCCCTCTGCCCCCCTGCTCCCCTGCCCAATTTGGCGCTGACCAGGGCATCAAGATAGGTTGCGCCAAGACCGGCTAAAACAGCGATGCTCAGCGTGTAAGGAAAAATCCAACGAAAGGCGGAATGTAGTTGGTTCCAGCCGGGCAAGCCATAGTAAAGAACAGTATAGAGAGGCGTGCCAAAAGCAAAGAGCAGGGAGAGTAGGGCGAGTAGAGCAAAGATAATGGCGTAGGGGTGCAGGAGGGCAGGGGAGCGGGGGAGCGGGGGAGCAGGGGAGCGGGGGAGATCACTTTTTGACTGCCCACTGCCCACTGCCCACTGCCCACTGCCCACTGACCACCGACCACTGCCCACTGCCCACTGCCCACTGCCCACTGACCACCGACCACTGCCCACTAACCACTGCCCACTAACCACTAACCACTGGCTCTTAACAGCCTGAAAAACCGCCAGCGCAGCCAGCGTCAAGGGCAAAATACCCACGTAAGCCCCGGCCTCGACGGCGGTTTTGGTATCCCAACTGGTGCAGTTAGGGCAAAGGGGGTTAATTTGGCCGTAAGCGTTCAAGCCAAGAGACTGCCATTGACGGGTGACAACGTCAAAGTAGCCGTGATGGGCCGGGCTGCCGAAAAAATCCGGGATAAGAAACGTGGCGATGCGGCGGGCGGGCAAAGCCCACTCTCTTACCTGGGCCAACGTCACGGAGTTATCGCGGAAGTTTTGGGTGACAATCTCGTACATCGGTATCAGTTGGACAACTCCAATACCTATGCCCAAAACGACCATCGCCAACAGCCAGCCGGTCAGGCGCAGGGCAAAGCGAGGCGTTGCCTGCCGTCGCCACAGGATGAGGAGTCGACAAAAGGCGTAAAAACCGCTGACCAGCAGGGTGTAGTAGGTAATCTCAACATGTCCGGCCAATGTTTGCAGGCCCAACGTTGCAGCCCCCGCAACCACAAAGGGAATAGGCGAGTAACCGACCGGCCCTTTCTCCTCTTGCTTGCGGATGATTATCTCGATCATCGCCAGAACCAAAGGCAGCCAAACCGCCGCGGCAATAATCATAGTAAAAACAACGCTGACAATAAAGAAACTGCTGAGCGAGTAGGTAATTCCGGCAATCAGCGCCCCCAACCGGGTAGCGCGGAGGGTACGCAGAAAAACGTACATGCTTAAACCCGCCAGCCACAACTGACTAACGGTGAACCAGCCGTAAGCCTTGCTTAAGGGTAAAATATAAAATAGTAGACTAAAGGGGTAAAGAGCGGAGTGCTGCCCGTTAGCCAAAAAGGGCTGGCCCGCAAGAATGTGGGGGTTCCACAGCGGAATTTGACGGGCGGCAATAGACTCGCGGATGAATTTTTTCCAGACGTAATTTTCAAGAACCAGGTCAGAAAGGAGTTGATTTTGGGGCAGGCCCACGCCTAGCTCGTCCCGGTAAGAGAGCCAGGGTTCGTAGGCAAACAGGTTGTCGGCGGGGAGAAGGGTGTTAGGCCCAATGGTGACAGGCCAAAAAAGAAGCAGGGGCAAAAGCAGCAATAGCAGCGCAGCCAGGATATCCCGCCGGTTTATGGCCCGAAACAAGTGAGGAACTCCTATGCTTTTGCAGAACGAGTTTGAGCTACAGGCTGCACATTACGGTGTCGCCAGCGAATCTCAAATACGCGCAGGGCAGCCTCTATTTTAACCGGGACAGACATTTTGCTTTGCCCAATTCGGCGGTCTTCAAAATAGATGGGGATTTCAAGGATGCGGAAGTTTAGTTTTTCGGACACGTAGGCCATTTCAACCTGAAAGACGTAGCCGTTAGAGTTAATGCGCTCCAGCCCTATTCGCTCAAGGGCGTTGCGCCGCCAGCACTTAAAACCGGCGGTGGCATCTTTGGTTTTTGCTCCTAAAATCCCTCTGGTCCAAATTGAGTTTGCCCACCAGCTTAAAAACCAGCGCCACCAACTCCAACGCTCGTCTAGCCGGCCGCCGCCCACGTACCTGGAGCCAACAACCACATCATAATTTGGAATTTGGTCGAGCATTTCGGAAATATAAGATGGGGAGTGCGAGAAGTCGGCGTCCATCTGAATTATATAATCAGCGCCGTGTTTTAAAGCCCAGGTAAAACCGCTAATATAGGCTGTTCCCAGCCCCATTTTCCCTTCACGGTGTATCACATGCAAACGCCCCGGATAGCAGCGTTGGGCCAGGTCGTCGGCAATGTCGCCGGTGCCGTCGGGAGAGTTGTCGTCTACAATTAAAATCTGTAAATCTTCTACATCCAGTGTAAAAAGCTCGGCGGTGATGGCCGATAGGTTGTCGGCTTCATTATAGGTTGGTATTACAATAATTGTTGTCATAAGACACTCTAAAAAATAGATTAACGAGATGTTTGCCTTGTTCCCAAACTGGAGTTTGGGAACAAGAATGGAGAAGTTAAGACGTAATTACTCATTTTTCAAAGCGATGGGGATTATACTATGTCGGGTATCAAAGGTCAATTACACGGGGGTTTTGATTTGCAGAACAAATCAGGGCCTACGTGTGGGCATTGAGGATTATCTCTTGCAGATTTTGCTTTATCACCGGACACATCCGAACTGACTGGATCACAGCCGGTCTCACGTTTGGAGAAATTGTGCCAACAAAATCGGTTAATTCGATCTCTTCAAATGGAAATGCATCCCGGCAGTCCAGATATGAGGTGTGATTTAGAAATGAATGGGTATTCTTCGGAAGTTTTACTTCGCATATTAGTAGTTTTGGTCGCCGCTTAATATACGGGTTTATCTGCGAGTTAATCAAAAAACCAAGAATCACCGGGTTGACACAGACGATGGCTACAAATTTGTTCTTGGGGTCAGGTCGCGTATGCCGGCAAAACAGGTGGTAAACCTGCCAGGGTTGGGGTTTGAGTGGTGGCATTGGTCTTATCCGGGATAAGGGTCTCTCAAGAATTCCAAAATCTCATCGGGGTTTTCAAAATCAGCAACAATGTGTTCAATGTCTATCCTGATGTTGCGGTCAGCACGATCCCAGGCCCCCAGATGACTCAATCGTCTCAATTCACTAAATGACAACGTGCCATACTGTGCTATAGCCTCATCCAAACATTCCAGGTCTGATATGCTAAAATTGCCCACATCTGCGTCTCGATGTGGTACAACTATATATTCGCCCCGCACTTCAAAATCCGGCTCTTGTTTCAGGTCAAAACATCCATCTCCGCGAACAGTCTTCAAAATGTCATAGATGCCGCTGGGTACGGGGCCGTCTTTCATTGCTATGTAGTTATCTCCACAGATAAAGCGACCATATTTTTCTAAATGGGCCTTATCTGCAAAATAGATAATTTTCGAGATGCGATGAAATCCTCTTTTTTTGAGCCGGTTGGCAATGTAGAGAATAACCTCTATTGCCGTTTTTTGATCAAATTCAAATGGTTTCATTTTCCCCTCCCCTGCTAGACTAGAGCATCCGTTCTTTTATTGTACCCAACCAACTAATTTTAGTCAATATTATCGCTATCCAAATGATTGGGGTGTGTTTCAAATGAGTCAAAAAGCGCCGCAGGCCGGGGGGCTTGGGGGGTAGTTCCCCCCAATTTCTCCCCTCTCCGACTCAAATGAAACACACCCAAATGATTGGAAAGATGGCCGGCACGATGAAGCAGGTGAAGATGCGCTTGAGTAGGGCTGGTATTTTACTTAGTAATGAGAATTAAATAACTGTCCCTCAACGTTGTAATTGGTAAATGGTAATTGGTTATTAAGCCAATCCCTAATTACTAATTACCATTTACTACGCTCTGAAATGAGACAGACAGTTATTTAATCCCGATTCCTTAACGATATCCGGCTTGTTTACCTGACATCTCTATAACGTCTTCTTCTTCGGTGATGGGCCGCTTGAAGGTGTATAGGGGGCTGAACGGTTACGACTGTTAACATGACATAATCATCATGGACGAATTTGAAATCTTGTGCTATCATAACTTTATGTCAAAAAGACGGCAGAAGAAGCAAACTCAAACTATTCGGCGGACAACCATCAAGCGTGGCGAACAGACAATGTTCTCTATTACCATGATTACATTGCTAATTGCCGGGGTGTTGGTAGGGTTTGAGCTTTTTGGCCCTAATGAGCGGTCAAACGCAGAGATAAGAATGATGCCGCCGGTTGTACAGGCAGCGCCTACAAAAGAGGCTGTGGCCGTTACCGGCAATTTGTTAGCAAGAGATTATGCCAAGCCGTTGGTAGGCATTGTTTCGGGTCATAAAGGGTACGATCCCGGCGCAGTTTGCGCCGATGGATGGAGCGAGGTAGAAGTCAACCATATTATTGCCGCCGAGGTGGTTAGCCTTTTAAGACGACGCGGCGTTCAGGCTGACTTGCTTGATGAATATGATGATCGCCTGACCGATTACAAGGCTGACGCTTTGGTTAGCATTCACTCTGATAGCTGTAACATCCCCGGCGCAACAGGGTTTAAAGTTGCCAGGGTAACTGATAGCGCTATTACTGAAGCCGAAGATAGGCTGGTGACTTGTCTTACCCGGGAGTATGCCGCTTACACCGGCTTATCTGCACACCCGGCCAGCATCACCGATGGTATGACCAACTACCACGCTTTTAACGAAATCACCCCCCTAACCCCTGGAGCCATTATTGAAACCGGCTTTATGCTGGACGACCGCCATCTTCTGCAATACAAGCCCAAAATTGTGGCCAGAGGAATTGCGGCCGGTATCCTCTGTTTTCTTGGGCGATAAAGGACGAATGACGAACGACGGTGGATGAATGAAATGGACGCACAGGTTTTTAGCGTTCGTCCATCGTCTTTCGTCCGATTGAATAAAACGACCTAAATAATTCCCAAATCACCTCTTCACATTAAAGACACATCTGTGTATAATTAAAATACAACTTACGCAGTTCAAGACCTGACAGGTTTGATTCGGCTAATTTTGGCGCAATAAAAGAAACAAATGCAACTTTTTGACTAAACCTCTAGATTTTTGAAACCTGTCAGGTCTATAACACCCAAGAATTTGGACTTGCTGAGTATTAATAGCTCAAGGCAAAATCTCTTATGTACCCGGAACGGGATGCTCCTTACAAATCAACCCAGGTTTCTCTGGATCAGTTGCGTCATACCTTCCTAAGCTCCGTTAATCACGAGATGCGCACACCCCTGGCTCTTATCTTCCAAATTATTGAGATGTTGGAGGATACTCATTTGGGGGCGTTAACAGAGGAGCAATTAGCCGCGCTAATGGCTCTACGGCGACAAGTTGAAAACCTGAGCCACATGGTAGATGGCTTAATGTTTGTTGCCGCTTTTTTATGTAAGCGAGAACCGGTTCGACTTGTCCCGGCTCGATTAGAGCCGGTGTTTAACGATGTAATCCCCGTCGCTGAATTCAAGGCGCGCAGCAAAGAAATTGCTATAGAAACCGATATTGCCCCCAATCTGCCACTCTTTCCCCTGGATGTTAAACAAATGGAAGAAGCGTTAACCGCACTGCTTGATAACGCCATTAAGTTTAATCAACCCGGCGGTAAAATAAAAGTTAGCGCCCAGGCTACCGATGATTGGGTTAACATCATTGTATCGGATAATGGCATTGGCATTGAGCCGGAGCGGATTGAGATGATCTGGAAGATTTTTGAGCAAGGGGCAGACCCCCTGCGTCGAGGACAGGAAGGTTTGGGCCTGGGCTTAACGCTGGCGCATTACATTGTCGAGGCGCATCACGGCACAATAGAAATTGAGACAGCGTTGGGACAAGGAAGCGTTTTTACTCTGAACTTGCCCACACACCAGAACAACAGCCAATAAACAATTCCGACTCAAATATCATAAACCCCGGAAGAATCAAACATGCCAAAACTTGTAGATCACCACACCCGCTGGAGCGGCCTTGAAATCCCCTTGAGTCAAGATAACCCAGCCGAAATTGGAATTTTGGGCGTTCCTTTTGACAACGCAGTCAGTTGGCGGGGCGGTACGCGCCACGCTCCGGAACGTATCCGTAGCCTTACCCCCCATCTGGCTAACACCACCGAAGAAGGAATACCCCTAAAAATACGGGTAAATGATTATGGCGACGTCGAACCAGACCTGAACTGGGAGCGCTATTTTGGCGCAGTCGAGGCCCAAGCCGCTAAAATCATCAGCAGCCGGCACCGGCTGGCCTTTTTTTTAGGGGGCGACCACAGCGTTGGCATCCCCCTTTTTAAAGCTTTTGCCAGGAATTTTAGCGGGCCGGTTGGTTACATACAATTCGACTCCCATGCCGATTTGGCCGATAACTTTGAAGGCCACCCCTGGAGCCACGCCAATACCGCCCGGCGCAATATCGAGCAGTCCAACCTTTCACCTAACCACATAGCCTTTGTGGGCCTACGCTCATTTCTAAAAGAAGAGATGGATTACTACGCCGCCCACCCCGGCATTGGCTGGCACACAGCCCGCGACATCTACCGGCGCGGCATCGAAACCATAGCCCATGAAGTTGTTGAACAACTCAAAGATGTTGAGGCCGTTTATATGAGTCTCGACATTGACGGCATTGACCCTTCCTGTACCCCCGGAACCGGCACGCCGGAACACGGCGGCCCTGCCACCCGCGAGTGCCTTGAATTTCTACGCATAATTTTTGCCGGATTGCCCATCAAAGCAATGGATATTGTCGAAGTTAGCCCCCCGCTGGACATCTCTGATATAACCTCGCTGGCCGCCTTAAAAGTGATGTATGAGGTGTTCGGTTTTGTGCAAACTTTAAAAACAACTTAAACTTCGCTGTGAATAATTGACTGCTATAAATTTTACTCTATTGGAGTCCAAAGCGAAGCGAAGCGGAACTTTGTTGTGTTTCAAAGCTCCACTGCGTTCCGCTTTGGACTCCACCCTCAGATTATTGAGAAAACACTATAGTATTACCTCGCAACATTTGCGTTATCCGCGAGAATCATTTGTTCATTGTTAATTGCTCATTGTTAATTTGCGGCTTGCCGCGCTATGTTTAGACCAAAATAAATGAAAATTGACTTTCTCTTACCCTATCACTATAATGAAATCCTCTTGCCCGTTTTCTCCACTCAACAAAACCTGTGTCATATTCTATAATCAAAGCTGATTGATAATCACAGATGATTGATAATCACAAGCGATTATTTATGAAAGACAAATTGTGACAAAAACGAGGAGGAATCTCATATGACAAAAAGTATGAGTTGCCCATCTTGTGGCGCGCCGCTGGATATTAAAAATCGCTTTGTAAAAATGGTTACGTGCGACTTTTGCAGCCAGGTGATGCTCTTAAAAGACACCGGCCTTGACCCAACCGGGCGCATCGCCAAGCTGGCAGAGCTTCCTTCCCCCCTCTATTTGGATGCCACCGGCACGTTGTCGGGTCAACAATTTCAGGTGATGGGTCGCCTGCGCTACCAGTACGACGAGGGTATGTGGGATGAGTGGTTCCTTACCATTGAAGGCGATAAACCCGGCTGGCTGGTAGAAGATGAAGGCGAGTATACCTTTTACCACAAAGAGACCCTTACCTCAGCTATTCCCCCATTTGAAAAAGTAAAAGTTGGCAGCGTGATACCGATCGGCAATCGACAAGTCTTTATCACCCAAAAAGGCGAAGCAAACATTGTCGGCGGCGAAGGGCAGTTGGCCTTTACCATCCTCCCCGGCGAAGAGGTCAGGTATCTGGACGGCAACAGCGGCCAAGAACAAATTAGCGTTGAATATACTACCGACGAAATAGAGTTTTTGGTTGGGCGGTCGGTGGCCCGGTCTGATTTAGTAGTAGACGAAGAAGAGTGGTAAAAAATGTCAAAACTTGTTACCTGGCTGATTGTAGCCGCTATTGTTGGCTTCTTGGCCACTAACCTGTTCATTGCCGGTTTTTTGTCCTATAGGGGTACAGGCGTCCATCAGATTGGGCCTAGGCACCTCAGAGCCGGGAGTGTTGCCGGTCCCGCTATTATTGGCGGCGGCCCCCGTACAGGCAAATAATGAGCGAAGAACCTCAAATAAAAGCGGTCTTACAAAAAGGAATACGAGCGGCCCGACGCGGACGCGCTGAACCGGCCCGGCGGCTTTTGGCTCAAGTTATCCAGGATGAGCCGGACAACGAAGAAGCCTGGTTGTGGATGTCGCGCGTTGTTGACAACCCCGCCCAACGGGCCGAGTGTCTGAACAAAGTTCTTGCCCTCAACCCCGACAATCGCTGGGCGGCTGACCAGTTGGCCGAGCTGCAAGCCGGACCGCCGGCGGAAGCGCCGGTCGAAGCTGCCGCGCCGCCGCCGCCCATCCCCACCCAAGAAACAGCCCCGCCAATCGCCGCCCCGCCCCCGGACCAGAGCAAATATAAGCGGCTACAGCAAAAATCAGAGATAAAGCTGGAAACGCTCAAGTGTCCTAATTGCGGTGGCACAGCGGAAATCCGGGGCGGTTCCAACGTAAGGACGCTGGTTTGCGCCTACTGCGGCAGCGTGCTTAATTTAACCGAGGAGCAAGCGGCCATCATCGGCCAGATTGATGTGCGCGTTAAACCGGCGGTCCCCATTAAGCCGGGGATGGAAGGTACATTTAAAGGCGAGGTCCATCAGGTTATCGGCTGGATGCGTTACGAGGGCTGGGACGACGAAGACCGCTGGCGCTGGGACGAATGGCTGCTGGCTTCTACCAACGGCCAGTTCAGGTGGTTAAGCTACGACCCCGAAGCGGGTTTTGCCTTGCAAGAAAAGATTTCGCCACTTAGCCCTTTTGACCCAAAAACAGCTACGTCGATTCAGGTACCGGGCGGCACTGCCCGCGTGACCGAACGGAACCCGGCTCGAATCATTGCTTTGAGCGGCGAATTGACCTGGCAAGGCACGGTTGGCGACCGGGTTTTTTATCTTGAAGCGCAACGCGGTCAAGCTCGCTACAGTGTGGAGTACACCGATGAAGAGATAGAGTTGATGGCCGGGGCAAAGCTATCTGAAACGGAGGTTTGGACCGCCTTTGGCCGCGATGACCTGGTTAAAAAGGCCGAACAGGAAAACCAATGGAATACCGTTTACAAAGTATTGGCCGCATTTTGCATTATATTTGCGTTGTGCGGCTGTTTTGGGGCGGTCGCCGTTGGGGTAATGAGCGAGCAGTTAGCCACCAAGCAGGTGCAGGTATCTAAGGGCGAGGGGGGAGCGCAAATTATCGGCCCGGTTGATATTAAGCAGTCTGGGCGAGTGCATCGCGTCTCGTTAAAGGTCGGAGGGCTGCCGGTCAACAATTGGGCTGTGGTTGATGTTACGG
>JAJRVO010000635.1 GCA_024277275.1 Chloroflexota bacterium | reverse complement strand
TCATTTGTTCATTGTTAATTGCTCATTGTTAATTTGCGGCTTGCCGCGCTATAGTATTACCTCGCAACATTTGCGTTATCCGCGAGAATCATTTGTTCATTGTTAATTGCTCATTGTTAATTTGCGGCTTGCCGCGCTATGCATCCTTCCGCTAACCGCTATCCTGGTAATCCCGGTAACTGCCCCAGATAGCCAATAAGAATCCAATCAGAGTGCCCCAGTAGCCTAAAAGCAACGTCACCTCTATTCCCATTTGTTCAGCTTCGCTTAAAGAACTCATAACTAACCACAGGGCAACCAACAGACCGGCGCCCGAAGCTATCAATTCCCAGCGAGAAGTTGCTTGCGACCCTTGTCGTTGTCCGCTATAACGCAGGTAGATTAAAACAATAATGGCTATGGCAGCTATTGGAATTAGCCACAAGTAAGTAAGGCCACCTTGCACACCAGTCCCGGAAGCTAAACGATAACCACTAAGTTCCTGAACCTGACCTGCGCAAGATAGACGTGTCCAGGGTAGAATAAAACAGAGTAAAACCAGCAAAGCCCCGGATACAGAAAACTTTCGGCCCTGAGTTAAGCTATACCAGAAATGTTGTAGATTGAATCCACTACCTTTCCCGAAGACGGACCTTGCCGGACCATAGTGGGTTTGTTGTTCCCACCGTTGGCCGGCTTGCCGATGCCCTTGAAATACTAACTTAGCCGAACCGATACGAATTTGGTCACCCGGTTGCAAAGCGTGGCTAGAGATACGCCGACCATTTACATAAGTCCCATACGAGCTTTTCTGATCATACAATATCCAGCGACCATTTTGATAAGCAATAACGGCATGTTGGCGCGATACGGCGGTATCTTCCAGGTAAAGATTGTTTTGGGGATGCCGGCCAATGGTTAGCTGATGACTGCTTAGAGGAATTGAGCGTCCATTGTGGATTAGTGATGCGCCGTGATTCATTGTATTTCTCCCCTTAATTTGGGATTTTCGCCAAAATCGATTCAGCCACCTGAATTGAATGAATATAGCCCAGTTTACCCGTTGGGTTGACATTCACGGCCGTGGGAATACCGATAAGGGCATAGTTTTCATCAAGAGCTAGGCCGCCGCTATTTCCCATGCTAATTTCGGCATCTGTTTTTATCCAGGCATTGGTTATGTCTTTCTCATTCTCAAAGCCGGCTACTGTGCCCGTGGTGACCGTCACCGATCCCCCCAGGCCACCTGTCCCGGGAAACCCCATAATAGTCAGTATATCTTGATGTTGAAGACGGCGTGGATTACCGATAGGAACAGCCGCCAAATCCAGTTCCGTTTCAAGTAATTCGTTACCGTCTTGATCGGTAACTATTTTTAACAGCGCCAGGTCTAATTCAAGGTCGTACTCTATGGTTTCAACAATATATCTGAATTCAGGGGCATCATTGGCCCCGGGCGGATTTATAAAAATTTTGGCGTATCGATAAATCTCAATATTATCTATATCAAATACAACATGAGCGTTTGTCAGGATATATCCTCTAGGATCGATAATGCTGCCGGAACCCCATCCCTCTTCAGTAGGAGCAACCAAAACTGTGGCCGCCAAGGCCCGCTCTCTGGCTATTTGGGCCGGGGGTAGCGTCGGCAACCGGACAATTATTTGAGGCGCTCCCGTTGATTGAATAGCAGGCGGTTGCGCCGGTGACGATAGTTTAGATTGTCCCCCAAAAAGGATAAGGGCCAGCGCCACAGTCACTATTAAAATACTTCCAACCAAAACACCACTATTGTTACCTGATCTGAATCGATTTAATGACGCAGCCCGATGAGAGAGTGATTCCAATCCGGATCGACTTGTTCCTCTTTCGATAGTAAAGATATGAGACCCAATACGCAACGTGTCTCCGGGATTAAGTTGTCGGGAACCGGTAATTCTCTGCTCATTGATAAATGTGCCGTTTACACTGTTTAAATCGTGTGTGTGTAGATTGCCGTCAGAATCGCCGATAATCTGGGCATGATGCCGGGAAACACCGCTAACATTTACAACCACATCATTACGTGGACTACGGCCAATTGTTAATGTTCCTTGGGGTGAAATAGGATGAACTTTTCTGGCATTGTGATCTTTTAATAACCAGATTTGGCGCATAAAGTTTCTCTTTGCTATTCAAACTTGTCTAATCTAATGTTTGCCAGGCGAACTCTGCCTAAAAATAAGAAGCGTGCTGCCAATTTGTATTTTGTTTCCGTTTCCTAAATTTTGTTCTCTGATAGATTTTCCATTGATGAGAGTCGGCGCTTTGCGTGACAAATTACGGACCCTATAGCGATGACCGTTCCAATAAATGCAAGCTTGAACTTCATCTGCGCCAGAGTCGGCTCTTAATCGAATTGTATTTTGGACTCCTGTCCCTAAATAGATATCTATGTAACCGGTTAGTTTTTGGCTTTGCCATTTATTGTCAGGCGCTTCAAGCCAGATTTTTGGCATTGTGCCGGTAGAGTTATTTTGTGCGGGGTAATGTTTAGTTGGCTTTCTTCTACCGCTTTTTTTATTGGTTCGAACAATTGCCTCTAGCCAAAATTTATGCCCAAAGACAGTGATGCCTGTTTTTACCCGTTCACTAATCAAAAGCGCCAGAACAATCATTACTGTGGCTAAAACAATAAAGACAAGGATAATAGTTGAAACTTCCAAGGGGTCTGATGTCCTTTATCACTTGACTTGCTTAAATACTAATCGAACCCGCCCCAATTCAATTTTATCTCCATCTTCCAATCTCATGCCGGATGTTTTTTGGCCGTTAACACGAGTAGTATTGGTTGCAGCCAAGTCATAAATATAAAAAGATTTGGGGTTTTGTTGCTTAATCCGGGCATGTTGGCGGCTAATAGAACTATCGTCAATAACAATGTTACATTGACCGCCATCCCGACCAATAATGTTTTGCTCGCCTAAGGGATATTGCCGGCCAGGACGATTACCTTGTTCCAAAACCAGGAAGGCCACTGCATCAAGATGAGAACCAATCACTGATGTTTTAGGTATTGCTGCCCCAAAATCTACATTACCTTGACTGGGAGCGTCCGTAAAATCCCCGGCAACTGTAAATGGAACACCAGGGATGGGTTGGGCTGTAACTGGTCCGGAAGGTGGATTGGGCGCGGGTACCGAAAATGAGTCAGCGCCCGTTAGGGACTCTGGTTGATAAACCCCTGCCCCTCCCACACCAACTCTCTCATTTTCGTTTTGGCTGCGTTTATAGCGTATATAAAGAGCAACACTCACAATAATGACAATCAAAGCGATGATGGCAATACCCCACATCCATTTATCAGTAATTCCATTTTTGGTTATCCAGCCACCGTTTAAAGTAATTTCAAATTAGCCCTCATTGGACGGCGACTGGTTGTCGTAGGCCACTACCCGGATAGCATGTTCGCCGGGTAGAACCTGAGTGGTATCCCATAGATAGCTAAATGGAGAATTTGTTACTACAAAAGGTTCGGTAGCGCCGTCAACATAGTACTCAACTTTCTGGATAGGGTTGCGAGCTGAAATAATTGGAACAATGTTAAATAGCTTGTACTCTTCACTTTGGGGCGCTTCAAAACCCGGCTTTAATGGCTCTAGCGTTGGTTTTTCGCCCACTGTTTCAGAAGGTTTCTCATAAAAGAGTTGAATACCCGGGATAACCGGACAAAGCGCGCTAAAAGTTTCGGTGTTAACAGTTTCGCCGTCTTCCGTTTGCACTTTTATTTCCAGGCCGTGTTCTTCGTTGTCACAGCGAATATTGGAAGTAAAGGTCAGGTCATACTGGGTTTTGAGCCTGTCTGAAATTTCCGCATAACGTTTGGTCAGATCGGCGGCTTCAGACGCTTCCAGGTAATCCCCACCGGTGCGATAAGCTAATCGCTGCAAGTAATCAGTATCCGGTAAATCACCCAGCTTGATAGTGAAAACAGGAATTTGCTTATTTTGAGCTTCAAAAAGAGCCGCGTCTTTATCAAGTTTGCTGACCGGGATCTCATCTATGGCACCCTCCTTGCCATCGGTAAAGAGAATTGCCGTCCGTTTGCCACTGGCGCCTTTTAAGCTGGCAGCCAACAAAACGGATTTATATGCCGCATCGTACAAAGGGGTGGTTGTTTCTCCCACTATCGGCTCGGGTAAATTTTCAATTTGGGTAATAAGAGCTTGCTTATCTTTGGTGAAATATGCTTCTTTAACCGGGTCAATATTATCCGTTACCGGCTCATTGGTGTTGACCTCATCGCCAAACACCACCAGAGCAGCTTCATCATCAGCGGCAAGACTCTGCAAAAAGGCAATGGCCGACTCTTTGGCCTGGTTCCAGGGGGCAAAATCGTTGGCCCCCATACTGCCGCTGCCGTCGATGGCCAGCACAACCGAGATTTTTACATCAGGATTAACTTTACCGTCAACAGATTTAATCTTAACCGGTTTATCATCCTCAAATGCCTGGAAACCATCAGGTTGCAAACCTTGATAAGGTATGCCACTGTTATTAATAATGGTTATTGTTGCTTTTAAATCAGGAAATGCTTCGTATTCAAAACTATTGAATACCAGATTAACTCCTTGTTGGGAGGTGGCTGTGGGTACAAGCGCAAGCAATAGAAATAAGGCAAAAATAAAGGGAACTACCTGTTGTAACAGTTTTTGTTTACTATACATAGTTTTCTCTCCCAAAAATGAAATCTACTGAGGCTATCTTTTATGGACAAAAAACAGCCAGTGGCTAAATATAAGACCAATTATGAAGCCAACTGCCGTTGCGCCTCCCAAGCCCACACACCACCCAAACAATGTTTCTTCATCAAGTCGAAAGGACATCATAGAAACAAGTAAATATGTAAGGATGGTTACGCCCAACTGTAGCGAAATAAGAGCAATGAATATTATCAACCCTGTTGAAAAATTTATCAATCGATATGAAGTTGAAAACGTGGCGTGTTCTTGTCTGGCGACTTGAGCGGGACCGCGCTGCGCCATAACCGAAGTTTGGGCAGGTTAGTTGTTAGTTCCTCTAAATATCTTATCCGTATCGACCAGCCTTGTATCGGTAACTTGGCCTCCTATATGCTGTTGAGAGCCAGAAACTCGCCCGCCGGGTAGGTTAGGGCCGGCAACGCGGTCATCCAGGCGAGCGATAACAACAGTGATGTTATCCTCACCACCCCGGGTGTTAGCCAGATGCACCAATTGCTGGCAAGCTACTTGTGGGTTGGTCTGGCCGGCAACTATTTGAGCAATTTCGGCATCGCCGACTTTATTTGATAAACCATCGCTGCACACAATCAGCGTATCGCCGGAATATACCGGTTTAACAACCCGATCTACCCTAAGAGCAATATTATTACCCAATGCACGCAGAAGTATATTTTTTTTAGGATGGTGGTAGGCTTCGCCGGCCGTCATGGCTCCGCTGGCAACCTGGTCGGCTACCCATGAGTGATCCTGGGTGATTTGCTTCAGTTCGCCGTCTCGCAGCAAGTACCCCCGGCTGTCGCCGACATGACCAACAAAAAGCTGAGACCCCACGAATAGAGCCACCGTGGCAGTAGTGCCCATACTCTCCAAATGCATTCGATCTGAAAGATCTATCAATTGCTCATTGATAGCCTCTATAACGTCTTTTAAGACGGCCGCATAATAATCTGAGCGTTCAGGGTTGTAATCAACTAACTGTTGAAACTGGCCGGTAGAAAAGAGTTGGTTTATGGTGGCAATAGCTTGCTTGCTGGCAACATCTCCGGCCTGGTGACCGCCCATTCCATCAGCTACCGCCAGCAACAATGACACGTTTGGCGGTAAGTTGGGCTGAGTCAACACCAGATAACTATCTTCATTTAGCTCTCTTACCCGCCCCCGGTCGGTGAGATGTCCAAGTTGAAAACCCATTACGTTTTGTTTCCGGTTGTATTAACCTGTAGAAAAGCCAACGTGATTCTGCCAATATTTACCTGGTCGCCATCTTCTAAAACATGTTTGTTTATTTCCTGGTTATTGACTTTGGTACCGCTGGTGCTGGCCAGGTCGTACAACACAAAACTGCCTTTCTCTAGTTTTACTTTGGCATGTTGTCTTGAAACAGCCCCATCATCAAGTACAATATCGCAATGCTGACCATCCCGGCCAATAGTGGTCACGTCGGCCAGACGGTACTCTTTACCGGCGCGCACACCGGAGCGAACAATCAGGTAAGCTATTTCTTCCGGCAACTTATTCAGTAGTTCAGTCTTGGCCGGACCAACTCCTACACCTGCTGCGCCAGGAACAGACATGCCTGTTACCCCTCCGGCCAAGTTTTCTGTTAGCGGTTGGGCAACATTTCCTGAAGGCATAGAATAGGTGGACTCTGCCGGTGGAAATCTCTGTGGCATTGGCGCTGCCGGCGATTCGGCAGTTGGTCGCTCATCTGGAAATACTGGAGGTACCGGCGCTCCTCCCCAACTGCCATCGGCATAATAACTTTCAGCTTCATAACCTAGTTTGGTCAGATATGCCAGAATAGAAACCAAACTAACCACGGCAGCGCCAATCCCCAGATACGCCAGTAAAGGTACAGCCTGGATGACTCGCTGGGCAATGCGCTCATCCACACCTATGGCCACAGAAGGCACCAGGAAAACGATAGCCACAACAATAAGAACCTTCCAGACAAGCGGGTCTGTACCCTTTCGTTGCGAGTCATAAAAAATCCAAAAAGCTCCCAACAAGGCTACACCCAACGCCACAAAGGCAATCCAGTCGTACCATTGCAAAACAATGATATTTTCAGCATAGATAGCAGGATTCAAATCTCTCATAGGAACATTATCCTTTTACTTCTTTAAATACTAGTTTTACATTGCCTAATTTAATGACATCCCCATCCATCAAGGTTTGTTTGGTGATGGTCTCCCCATTTAAATAAGTATGGTTGCTGCTGGCCAGATCGTACAAGACAAAACCTCCATTTTCATATTTAACGGTGGCATGTTCGGCCGAAACAGTTTCATCATCCAAAACCAAATCATTAACAGATGGGTCGCGACCAATTCTATAAACAGTGTGCTTAAGGCGGTGAGGCTTTTTGCCCACTCGCTTTCCCCGACGTATCACCAGAAATGCCTCTGGTGGTAACTGCTGGCCCATAACTTTTGTTTTTGCAACCACAATTCTCTCCTTAAGTATTTGCTTTTATTCGTTATTCTGGCAGGTTACAAACAACCGGCAATGAATCTTTACACCTGTTTAAAAACCAATACAGTCCGCCCCAAGGTCACTTTGTCGCCATTTTTTAAAACCTGTTTGACAATTTCTTCACCATTTATATGGGTGCCGTTAGGGGTTGCCAAATCTTGTAATGTAAATACATCCTGGTCATTTTCATCCTTGCTTTGACGAACCCTGGCATGTTGGCGGGAAATTGATGAGTCGTCTAAAACAATATCACAAGTACTGGGATCACGTCCTAAGGTGGTTGCTTCAGGGCTAAGATGATACAGCTTGCCGGTGCGGGGACCCTCTTTAACTACAAAACAGGCATTAATCACAGTAGGAGGGACTGCATTAAGCACTTGTGTTTTTGGCATAGCAGCGCTGTTTATTTGGCCGGCAGAACCTGTTCCGGGGGCATAATAGCCGCTTGCGCCGCTCATATCAATTTGTTCGGTGGCCGGATGGGGCGCCATTTGAGCAGCGGGACCGATGGTTTGACCGGTAGGCGCCGGCATATTATCTGCGGGCAATGGCGAAGCATAGTTAGCAAAGCCGGGTTGGGTGGGGGGATATGTTCCGGTTTGTCCTTGTGCGCCAAATTGAGGCTGATACTCGGTTTGAGACAAGTATTCTGTAGGTGTGGCAGCTTTTCCGGCAATCAGAAAGTATCCAATAACCGTCGCCACACTGCCTGCTAAACCGGCAATACTCAGATAGAGATACAGTTCCAGACTTTGATAATCGACGCCTATTTCTTCGGTAAGGCCAAGCGAACTGGCAATCGACTCAAATGCCCTGGCCACATCTTCACCAAACTGTTCGGTAAACTCTGCTCGACCTTCAAGATAGTTTTTTAATATTTGCGCTTCACCCTCTTGCAAATCAAATTTAGCCCAGGCAGCCGGCAAGGTCAGGGCAATACTCAAAATCCCTATACCCACCCACAGGCTGGCTTGAATACCTTTCTGACGGGCATCGTACCATACATAAACTGTTACAATTAAGGCTATAGCAGGTACAACAAACGCCATATACCCTAGATACCAAAGTTCTACTAAGTTCTCCATAGATACACTTCCTCCTAAGTGGTTTCTCAATTGCTAATCAACTTTCTTGAACACCAACACTGTCCGACCAATCTCTATCCGGTCGCCGTCGGCTAACGGCGATTTGACAACATCTTCACTGTTGAGTTTAGTTCCATTTTCTGTGGCCAGATCATGTAGCACAAACTCCTTTTGGCCCTCTTCATTCTTTATCAGGCGTACTCTGGCGTGTTGGCGCGACACCGCCGAATCGTCAATTATTATATCGCAGTTAACATCCCGACCAATCGTGGTGCTATCTGGATTTAGGTGATAAATTTTACCGGCCCGTATTCCTTCTCGAATAACAAGCCAGGCAAATGTTGGGGGAGTTTTGTTTAAAACCTCGGTTTTAGTTGTAGAACCGACAACCCCGGGGTGGACTCCTGCACTGCTGCGTTACCACTGATCTAACATTCCCATATGTTGAGTGGGAGGATAACCGCCACTGTCTTGTCCCTGTTACGGGGATTGCCATTGTTTGGTTGGGTTTTCGTAATCTTGACTCATAAGTTGCCTCCTTTAAGTCAATATAGGATCAATAAATAGAGACTATTGATAATCAATCATTGCACTTCTTTAAATACAAATTTCAGCGCCCCAAAATGCACCTCATCGCCATCTTCCAGGCGTTGGCGTTGGATACGCTGTTTATTAAGATAGGTGCCATTGGTGCTGGCCAGATCATGGAGCCAAAACGCGCCATGTTCCGTTCTAACCTTGGCATGTTGGCCGGAAATGGATTCGTGATCCAATACAATTTGGCAACGTTGTCCATCTCGTCCAATTAAAGTCTCACCACTATCCAGAGGATATCCCTTTCCTTTACGCGGACCATCTCGCATCACCAACCAGGCAACAGCCCGAGACGGTTCATTCATTTGTCTGGTGCGATCAAGTGGGGGAGAACCACTTTTAGGTATGTCGGCGGTAGTAATAGGAGGGGCAACCGTTGGCGGGGGCGTCATCGGAGGAGGAGGGTCATATTGTTGTTCGGTAGACGGCAACTGGTAAGTTGCCGGATAGGGTGAGGCAACTGTATAAGAACCGGCGTCTTGAGCGCTACGATAATACCCGCCCCCTGCAATTACACTACCTATTATGCCGGCTATGCTGAGGTATAAAAACATCTCCATATCGCCATAATCAAGATTGACCGGTTCGCTGATCTCTGGGTTTTCTATCGCAATCTTTTCTAACTCGTTTTGCGTATTTTCTCCAAGGACTATCTGACCAGACGCGATCCGTTCAAAATATGTCTGTAGAACTTTGACTTCGTTATCGCCAAAGTTCAATGTAGTCCAGGATGCCAGCAAGGTTAAGCCAAGACTCAAAAGACCTACACCCATCCAATTAGTTGCCGAAATGTCCTTCTGTCCAGAGTCATACCAAATATAACCAAATACGACTATGGTAATTACTGTTGCAATAAATGCGACATTGTTCAAGTACCACAGTTCAATCAAGTTTTCCATAATTATCGAACCTCCTTAAATTTGAATTTTAATGAACCAAAGCGGATCTCATCGCCATCTTCCAGGCGTACGCGCTGAATGCGTTCCTTGTTATGGTAAGTGCCGTTTGTGCTGGCCAGATCATTTAGCCAGAAACGATTGTGTTCCATCCTAATCTTGGCGTGTTGTCCAGAAACAGAATCGTGATCCAGCACAATCTGACAACGCTGTCCATCCCGGCCTATCAAAGATTCACTGCCATCCAGAGGATAACCTTTGCCTTTACGTGAGCCGCTACGCATAACTAACCAGGCCACAGCTTGTGCCGGCTCATGCATTTGTCTGGTGCGTTCCCAAGGAGGTGAATTACCTCTGAAACTATGAGACTTTTTGGCAGTGTAGGAAGGGGCAATGTCAACGGTTGAAGAGGACGTTATAGGCGGCGACCTATATTCTTGTGGCAAAGATGGCGGCGGCATTTGAGAAGTTGCCGGATATGATGGCGAGATATAATCGCCTTGCGCAATTTGGTAGTATCTAAACCCGGTAAAGGCGCTGATCCCCAGACCAACAGGCCCCAAATACAAATACAAGTCCCCATTTCCAGAAAGTTCCAGAGCTATAAGCCGTAAGGGATTTGAGGCTGCCCATGTAGCCGGTAAAGTCAAAGCCAGGCCCACACTGGCAATAATTAGCCAGGTTTTAGCCTCAATGCCCTTCTGTCGAGAGTCGTACCAGATGTATCCTACAACTGCCAGGGCAATAACAGTGGCTATATACGCCCCGCCGTTGATGTACCAAAATAACCATAAATTGTTCATAAAATATCACATCCTCTTAGTGATTATCCAGCTTCAAATCGCATTAATGTATTACCAACCTGAATCCGATCTCCTGGCTGCAACAGAGCAGGTTGTTGGTCAATCCGCATCCCATTTAAAAATGTGCCGTTTGTAGATAGATCTTCAAGCCAATATCGTCCATTATGGTTAACCACTCGGGCATGCTCGCGTGAGATGAGGTTATCGCCGGGGTTAATATCTCGGCGGCATAGTTGAGTAGCCACACTTTTAATTGGAATAATATGACCGGTACTGACAACTATTTGGGTTGATGGACCCGGCCTAATCACAATACTGTCATCAATATTGCCAACCATCTGCGGCGTATAACCTATAGCTTGGGCCAACTCAACAGGGGTTTGGAAGCGACGATTTTTGTCCTTATCCAGGCACCGTAATGTAATTTGTTCCAGGTGAGACGGAATCTGCGGATTAATTCGGCTGGGAGGCATTGGCATTTGGGTAACATGATAATGAACAATTTCTAGCGTGTCTTGGCTAAAAAAAGGAACATGCCCTGTTAACATTTCATAAAGCACAACCCCCAGTGAATAGATGTCACTACGTCCGTCAACGGGATGTCCCTTAGCCTGTTCATATGATAAGTAAAAAGGGGTGCCGACAATCATACCATCGGCAGTGTGCGTAGTTTGCGAAGCAATGCGGGCAACACCAAAATCAATCAGTTTTATTTGATTTTGGGTATTTACCATAATATTCTCGGGTTTAATATCCCGATGATAAACTTGCAGTTGGTGGGCATACTGCAAAGCATCACAGGTTTGCCCAATGACAGAAACAATCTTGTCAGGAGGCAACTGTTTCTGAGAGGTTATCAGATGACGTAATGTATAACCATCAACGTACTCCATTACAATGTAAGGCTGACTACCATCTGCCGGTATGTCTCCGCCATAAATACGGGCAATATTAGGATGGCGGAGGGTTTGTCCAACTCTAATTTCTCCCTGAAATTTCTGGCGCAAATATGTATCGGGTTGGGTCAAAAACTTGATAGCAACCAGTTCTCCATTTCTATTTTTAGCTTTAAAGACTGTGGCTGCGCCACCGGCGCCCAGTTCTTGTATTTTTTCGTAATTTCGCAAGTCAATGTCTTTAAAGCCAGTTGGAGGAGGTGTTGGCTGATGCTGCCGGATAACTGCAGGCGGAGAGGGGATAGCACTAGGTTGACTGTTGTTGTTAAAAACAAAAACGGATGAACCTATTTGTATCTGATCACCTGACCTGAGATTATGTTGGGCAATTCGCTCTCCGTTTACCCGGGTACCATTAGCGCTTCCCCTATCGTATAGAACCCACTGGTTAGGACCGTACAACATAATTTGAGCATGCTCTCTTGATACCAAATCATTGTGAATGACCAGTTGATTCTTATGACTTCGACCAACGGAAAAAGGCCCCCGGCGAACAAGGTTAGAGGATATGGGAATATTTTTGCCCTGGTATTGTCCCTGTACACCAACCAACCGTATAGTAGAGAATTTAGAACCCCGTGTTGCTATAAGAATAGCACCGCCTACAATCAGGAAAACAATTATCAATAAAGAAGACCCATCCATAATGTTGTTGAACTCCAAGAATAATCCAGGATGTATTAGCGAACTATTTGCGCAAATTCTTTTACATAATGTCTATAGAGAGACTACACACACTTTAGCATCGTAATGATTTTGATGGTTCTTGGGGGGCGGTCTTACATTCCTCTAATATACCAAATTCTGTCGCAGCCAAGTGTCCCAAGATTATCCCAAAAGATACCCGATTTTGGGATAATCTCATATTTATGTTAATATCAAAATGGAAACAACTCCAAGTATCTGGTAAACAAGTAGCCGATGTATTAGATTACTGAGAGTTTTCATCTTGGCCGGAGACTTTCGATTCTCCTGTCCCCATTCCATTTTGCCCGATAAGTTTCTCTACCTCACATTGGCGTACTCGCCAACCCCGCCCTACTTTGAAAGCTGGCAACTTCTTTTGATTACACCACCGCCAAACCGTTGTTCGACTTACTTTGAGATACTCAGCCACTTCTTTAACTGTTAGAATTTCTTCCACTTTATATGTCCCCATTTTTGTTGCATTAATTAACACAGATTGGTAGTCTTTATCACAACAAAGCATAGCTGAGCATAACCTAACATAGTCCAACCTTATTAGCAATAGGTTTTCTGCCAACTTTCCGCCAATTTTCCCATTATGAATTGACCAGATATTCAATAACAGTTCGAATAGCCGTTTTGAGTTCTCGATAGTATTGGCGTTCGCTGATAGACAAGGTGGCGGCAACGAGTGAAGGTTTCATCTTTTCCTGATAGGTCAAACGCAATATATCATAACGAAGTTGCTGACGGGACCAACCTGGTTGGTCATCAACAGGCTTAGAGCGCTCAATAGCTTGATATAAGGCTTGTTGCAAACCCCGACCATCTAGTTGTATTTGCCGGACTTTGGCTATTAGCTCTATCAAAGAACTTTGCTCTAAGTAAGTCACATCATCTAGTTGCCGTAAGGCGCTACGCACAGCCTTGTCTATTTTCTGTTGTCGTTCGGTTAAGAAAATTTCAGCCAATTGTTTTAATTCATCTTGCAAACCAATATCTACCATTACATTGGCGCAGGCAGGTGGAAAGAGGTTATCGACTTCTATATTGTCGTTGTAAGGACTCTGACCTCTTTGTATAACCTCAGATGTTTGATGTTTTTCAGAAAGCAAGTAACTAACGGGACATTTCCACCAATCTGCTCTTTTAGAAGGAAGTGGCTCAGTTTCTGACCCGGACATCTGGTTTTCCAGATGATGCAGAACCACTTGTAGTGTTCGAAGTTGAATCTGCTGTTGCAGAACCATCTTAATTAGTTCTACCTTAGAATGCTGTTCCAGTTTTTCAAAGGATAGCCTGTAATCTTTCTGGCTAGACATAGGTTGATGGAGCGATTTCATAACTTAATCCTCGTTTCAACACAAAGTTTATCTCAAAAACCATACCGGTCTGACCCGTTTTTATGTTTATTTTGATAATAGTCGACCTGCCCTGTGGGTTACTTCAAAATAATTGGCACAAACGTTGCATTGTTGGCTACCTCAAAAGTTCCTGTTTCCGCAATGGACAAGGCGTAGGCCGTGGTAGAACCGTAGGCATACGGGTCCCAGTGTTCGATTCTGATATAGTAGACGCCAGCGTGGGTGGCGCCCCACTCCAGGCGAGAGGCAGGCCAGTTGTCGGGATCGTCGTCGTTGAAGCCGATAAGGGTTGTGCCATCGCTATCATAGAGATAGATGACCGTATCGGAGTGACCGCCGGTGTTGGTTGTGACCAGGGTATAGGTCACGCCGGCCGCAGCTGTGAATTTCAGCCAGTCCTGATCGCCGGCAGTGTGGAAGTTATGAGCTTGCCAGGTCCCGTCTGTCAGTACAGTGGTAGCGGAAATTTTGCTGTTATCAATCTCATAAATATCTGCCGCCACAACGGATATTTGCACCGTGTGCTGCGCATCGCCATCACCACCGGCATAGGCGCTCTGGTTGTCGGCTCTATCTCGGGCGCGGGCGCGGAAGTAGTAGGTATGCCCATTCTGACCGACGAAGCGAGTGTAGGCGCTGGTTGTACCGGTTAGCAGGTTAATCCAGATACCGGTTGGCCCATCTCGATATTGGACATCAAAACTGGCAATCCCCGACATGTTGTCCGAAGCCTCGCCCCAACTCACCCGGAAATCAAGGAAGGGAGCATCGCCGTATAAGGGCCAAATTTCAGCGCTAACTGTAGGCGGAGTGCGATCAAGGCCCAGGTTCCACACGCCGTGGCCGGTGTAGTTTTCGGTCCAGTCATAGGCGTAGATATAGAAGGAAGCCCCTTGTTGTTCAGCCAAACTACTGGTGTCGAAATCTAAACTCCACCCATCTCGACCATCCCAGTCGGTCCCCAGCAGGACCCAGTCGGAATTTTCCCAATCATTATCGTGCCACCAGAATTTAACCTGTTTGATACCACTTTCATTATCACTGGCCGAGACGGTGATCGTTTCCTGGCTAAGATCAAGCCAGGCATCGTTGGACGGCGACGTGATCTGGGCAAATGAGGGACCGGTGTTGTCAGTTGATAAATTGATCGTGTAGAAGTGGTTACTGCCGCCGGCCGAAGGGTGGTCCCAGGCTTTCACCTTGATGTAGTAGAGACCGTTATTGGGCAATTCGTAGCCGAGTCGTGAGTCTCGAATCTCGCTCAGGATTTCGTCATCATTGGCGCTTAAGACAGTCGTCCCATCACCGTCCAGCAAAAAGATGTAGGGGTCGAGTGACGAACCGTTGATTTGAGCGTCAATATCAACCACAATCTTGTCGCCCGCCGCGCCGGTAAAGCGGTAATAGTCGTAATCGCCGCCGGGACAGATGTCGGCGCTCAAAGTTTGACCGTAGGCAATGGCAGAGGCCTGGGCCGGGGTATTGTTAGGCTCGTAGGTATTTATGCAACTGGGCGGCGGAGTGCCAGAAATGTCAAAATCGTCGATATGCCAGCCCTGATAGGCGTTATAAGCGCCGTCCAGGGTGTCAAAACGGAAGCGTACCTGGATAGTATAGCCGGCGTAGCCCGACAGGTTTATGGCCGGGCTTTGCAGCCACCAGTTCATCGGGTCATCATAGAGTTGCAAGACATCGCTAAACGGGCCGCCGTCAACTGAAATTTGAAGCCGGCGCTGGTCCCAATTTGGTCCCTCCATTTCAGTTTCATACCGGTACCAGAAACGGAGATAGTAATCGTAAGTAGGAATATAAATGGGGGGTGAAGTCAAATCGCCGGAATTGGCTGTTCCAGTGTCATAATCCCCGGTACCATCCTGGCCGTACCACCAACTGTGTGATCCGCTGTGACTGGCGGGATAAGGGCTGTTTTCATCTATTTGGTGCCACAAGCCCGTAGCTGTCCAATCGTTGAGACCATCCTCCATATCATCGGCATACGGGGCTATGGGCGTCCAGTAAAATTGGCGCTCCCAGACATTATTGGTTTCATCTGATTCGGCAATCAGGTTGTTGGGATCGGCAATAACTTTGAGGGTATGCCAGCCGGGGGTGTTAACCGTTTCGGTCCAGTCAAAGAAGGCCCAAGACTGGTTGGCTAAAATATTTCCAAAGTTATAGCGCGCCAGCCGAGCGCTATCCAGGTACAGGTCGCCGTACACGTCCCCCCCGCTATCGGAGTTACTGCTGTTGGCTACCCCCCAATCTATGTAGGTGGGCAGGTTGGCGTAGAGAGAGTTGACCTCGGTTGTGCCGGTTATAGAAGCAGGAACTATGGGATACTGCCAGCCCGTCCACTGCGCCGGAAGCAGGTCCGGCTGCGATGGGCTATTGCGCCAACCGGTATCATAAGCGCTGTAACCGCTGGTCCCATAGGTATTGGAAGCTCGTACAAAGTAGTAGTAGGTTATTCCAAATGCCGCCGAGAAATCATCATAGCTGGTATTGGTCGCGCTACCCAGATAGGTCTTGGTCCCGCCCGCAGAGGTGGCGCGATAAACCAGGTAGCTGGTAGCTCCTGAAGCAGTGTTCCAGGTTACGCGTACTTTGTTACTGTAGATTCCGTCGCTGGCCTGAACGTTTGCCGGCGCTGACGGAGCCGTTCCATTGCGCCAGCCGGTATCATAAGCGCTGTAGCCGCTGGTCCCATAGCTGTTGGAAGCTCGCACAAAGTAGTAATGGGTTGTGCCAGTAGCCGCCGAGAAATCATCGAAGGCGGTGTTGGTCGCGCTACCCAGATAGGTCTTGGTTCCACCTGCGGAGGTGGCGCGATAGACCGGGTAGCTGGTGGCTCTTGATGCGGCATTCCAGGTCACGCGCACCCTGTCGGTGTAGGTTCCGTCGCTGGCCGATACGCCGGTGGGCGCTGACGGAGCCGTTCCATTGCGCCAGCCGGTATTGTAAGCGCTGTAGTCACTGGTGCCATAGCTGCTGGAGGCCCGGACAAAGTAGTAATAAGTTGTGCCCGTAGTCGCCGAGAAATCATCGTAGGTGGTGCTGGTCACGCTACCCAGATAGGTCTTGGTGCCGCTGGCCGAAGTGGCGCGATAGACCAGGTAACTGGTGGCCCCAGAAATCGTATTCCAGGTTAGGCGCACCCTGTCGGTGTAGGTTCCGTCACTGGCCGATACGCCGGTGGGTACTGCCGGCGGGCAGACATTGGTGTCGAACACCTCAATTGATTGAATAGCCAGATGCCAGGTGTGGTCTTGCAGGTTGGGTACCGGCTCAAACCAGCAGCGCGCTTCTCCGGCCCGATTGTCTTGTTTCCATGTCCAGACCGACCATCCGCCGGGCAGGTTCATCGAGAAGGAATTGCTGCTGGGTCCGTTGCTGAACCCCAATCCGCCACTCCATACCAAATTCTGATAGTTGGCTAAAGCAAACAATTCCACTTGAGCGCCTCCTCCATTACCGGTAATCAGATATTGGCTATTGGCAGCGTTCCAGTGGGTAGTCAGGTAGCTGTTGGCCGGCGGACTGGTGTTGTAATAATCATCGTGATTGCAGTCGAAGAGTCTGTCATTGCTTGAGCCTGAACAAATGTATTGCATTGACGGATAATAGGGAGAGTCAGAGTAGCACATCCGGTCATATTCATCGACGCAGTGCCAACCGCCACTGGTGTGGGGGGCGGACATCTGCACGCCGCCCAGGTTGTGCATAAGCTCATGCGCCGGGACTTCTCCACTCCAACACCCGGCATCAGTTCTCCCGTAACTGGGACCGCCATTGTTAGCGTTGGCGGCTCCGGGCTGATCATCATTCATAATGTTCCCCTGACCGCACAGCACGGTGGCGTCCATAAAGATCATATACTTCCGATCACTCCGGTCATATCCCAACGCTTTCAGTTCGTTAATTGTGTTACTAATGTTGTCGTCGCCTGCCGGAGAAAGAACCACATTTAACACCACTGGGGTGCAGCCGGCATCGTGAACAAAGCGAATGTGTCGGGTTCCGCCGGTCGCGGCCGCGCTATCCTGATAAATAGCATCGGCTTCGGCTGCCCATTGTCTAAAGGAAGTCAGGTAGGTGCTATAGCGGTCAGAGCGATCCGAGGCTCTGGCGTAAATCACCTGGACACGTTTGCCGCTGCTGCCATCCCCATCACATTGAACGGCCAGAGCGCCGACATCAGATGGGGGATCAGCCGGTAGCGCGCTTACTTTAATGTTTACTCCGGGAGGGGCTGGATCGGGTCCGTGTGTGCAGTATTCGGTTCCTGAGATTTTATAAAGCCCTTGGCAAGGGTCATCGGCCGCGGCCAATTCAAGGCCGGTATAAATGAGTCCGCGTTCAGGTTGATCTGGGGGTAAATTTGAAGCAGTAACAAGCGGCGCTATTGACGCTGTGACTGATGGAGATTGAGTATTTGTCAAACGGTTAACCTGGCCCAAGACCGGGGTTGGGGTAGTAGTTGATACTGCCAGGCTAAAAACAGGAAGAGAATTTAGGTGACTTGGCAGCGTCGAGGTAATCGGTGGCGGCGCTATAACTGTTGACGAGGGATGCCGTTGGGTTATGGCTGCGTCGGCCTGTTGGCGAAGTTGCTCTTTATCACCGGCCGAAACCAGACTCTCTGGCATAGCCTCGATCCACTGGAGGTAGAGATTGTCGCCATCCGGCAAAAGAACTTGCCAGGAGCCGTCGGGTAGGCGTTTGGCCAGGAGGTGTAACTTGGCTTGGTTGTCACTCGTCACTACCGCGTAAGCCCAGCCGTCCTCAAGACCAAAGTTAGTTATATCTAGCCGTGAACGGGGGCCGTAGTAGTCACGATATTTGGCCAAAGCGATGTCCATTGCCTGGCGAGCGCGGATTTCTTCGGCCTCGGAGGGCAAGGTGTTTGGGCCGGGGGCAGGTAAAGATTGGATGGATAGTCCTGATGCGCCGGTTTGATCGGCTGGTGAGGGGGTGAGGATAGGCGCAGTTGGCGGGGGTGGGGCTTCGGCACGGACATAAACAGGACCTAAAATCGGGATGAGGGTGTTAGTTAGGATGATGAAAATTGTAAATATTGAGATGAGTTTTTTGAGTGTTTGATGAGACATTTCCCCTCCAACAGAATCAATTCAAACAGGTGTGGTGATTGTGGCATTACGCGACAGTAAAAATCAAGCCACTCCAAACAACTCCGGATGCTGTTTAATGTGTTTGTTCAGTTGCGAGGCCGAAACAGCGATCAAAACCCAATTGACCGGCAAGGTGCAAAAGCAGCCAAAACCGGCCGTAAAGACAATGATGATTAAGGCAATGATGTTCCAGACCATCAAGCCGATCAGCCACATAATACCCAGGGCTGTTCAGTTCTAAGGCGTGGCATAATTTTTAAACCGCCAAGAGCGCCAAGGACGCAAAGAATTTATAAAAATCTTGGCGATCTTGGCGTCCTTGGCGGTAAAATCATCGGCGATTGGTGAGAACTGAACAGCC
>JAJRVO010000634.1 GCA_024277275.1 Chloroflexota bacterium | reverse complement strand
CTTACTCCTTACTTCCAGATTGCATAAAAAACAAAGACTCTATTTTAAAAAACATTAATTAAATAAATTTTGGAGGAAAATTTAAATGACTACAAAAATCGGTATTAATGGGTTTGGTCGTATTGGGCGACAAGTATTTAAAGCCATACGCGATACCTACGGCGACACGCTGGAGGTAGTAGCCGTTAATGATATCGGCGATATCCCCACAATGGCCCATTTGCTCAAGTACGACTCGAACTACGGCAAGTTTGATGGTACGGTGGAAGCGGTTGAAGGCGGTATTAACATTGATGGCAAGCTCCTAAAAGTGCTGGCCGAGCGCGACCCGGCCAACCTCCCCTGGGGAGAACTGGGAGTAGACATTGTTGTAGAAAGCACCGGCCTTTTTACCCAGGCAGAAAAAGCGGGCGCGCATATTAAGGCCGGCGCTAAAAAAGTCATCATCAGCGCCCCGGCCAAAGGCGATGTCTTTACCGTTGTGCTGGGCGTTAATGAAGATCAATACGATTCGGCTCAGCATCACATTCTTTCAAACGCCTCTTGCACCACCAACTGTCTGGCCCCGGCAGCCAAAGTTGTTAACGACAAGTTTGGCATTGTTAAAGGTTTAATGACCACCATTCATGCCTACACCAACGACCAGAAAATTTTAGACCTTCCTCACAGCGACCTGCGCCGGGCGCGCGCGGCGGCTATGAGCATTATCCCCACCACCACCGGCGCGGCCAAAGCAATATCCCTGGTTATCCCGGAACTTGAAGGCAAGTTTGATGGTTACGCCTTGCGCGTGCCAACCTCTACCGTTTCAATTGTCGATTTCACGGCTACCGTAGAAAAAGAAACCACTACCGAAGAACTGCGTCAGGCTTTCCGAGACGCTGCTGCCACCGGTCCTATGCAAGGCATTCTGGCTGCTATTGATGAGCCGCTGGTTTCTATTGATTACAAAGGCGACCCGCACTCTAGCTCTGTAGATTTGCAATTTACCCAGGTATTGGGCGACAACATGGTCAAAGTTGTTACCTGGTACGATAACGAATGGGGATACTCAAACCGCACCGCAGACCTGGCCAATTTGGTTGCCGGTAAACTCTAATAGGTTTTGTTTCTCAAAAAGATTTATCTGGTTCCCAAACTCCAGTTTGGGAACCAGATAAGAATTCAAGAAGGCTGGAAGTAAGGAGGCTGGAAGGGTGGAGAGAGCAAAATCCTACCCTTCCAGTCTTCCGCCTTTCTTAACTTGTCTCCAAGCTAAAACCCTCTCCTTGCCATATTAATTTTGACGGCATTTACGAAAGATGCTATAATGACCGGCAGAATGCTGAATGTAAAATTGGGCTCCGCGCAATTTTGCGCAATTTAATCTCCGTCCCTCAATCATAAAAACCCGATTTTTGAAAACAAATACATAAGTTTAACTGGATGATGCGTAGCGGCATCACCTAAATTACCACTATATTGGGCTTATTACCATAAAGTAAAAACAAAAATTATCGTTTGTTTGTATGTTTGTGGACAAGTTAAAAACTTATTGCTACGTCTATCAAATATCTCAATATATACATTGTGTAAGCCTCTATATGTAATAAAGAATAAGAACTAGAATAACTTTTCCATATCTCGTTCCCAAACTCCAGTTTGGGGACAAGGCAAAAACCTCAGTTTGCAATTAAACTCAAATGATTTTTTAGCGTCCCCAATTATTGTTCTCAATAAACTATGAACCGATCAGGCAAAACCAATTTGCCAATCGATTTGATATCCGCGTATGTCAAATGAATTCCAAAAATATCCAGTACACCTATACAAAAATAAATTTAGTAAATTTCCAGGGTGTTTACTTTGAGGAGTTTTCACTATGAATATGGCCGAACTAGAAGCCAAGACTCTTGAAGAGTTAAGGACACTGGCCAGAGAAACAGAAGTTTCTGGCTACAGCAGGCTCAAAAAAAGCGATCTTATCTTACAAATTCTAAAACACCACGCCGAGGTTCAAGGTTATATCTTTGGCGGCGGCGTTTTGGAGATTATCCAGGATGGCATAGGTTTTCTACGTTCCGTAGATTTGCTGCCCGGCCCGGACGATATTTACGTTTCCCAAAGCCAGATTCGGCGTTTTGGCTTACGTACCGGCGATATGGTTATTGGGCAGGTTAGACCGCCCAAAGAAACCGAAAATATTTTGGCCTGTTACGCGTAGAGGCTGTAAACGGTCTTGACCCGGAAGCGGCCAAACAACGACCGGTCTTTGAGCGGTTAACCCCCATTTTTCCCGAAGAACGTCTTAGGCTAGAGACACGTAAAAACATCTTGTCAACACGCTTGCTTGACATTTTGGCTCCTATAGGGCGGGGACAACGCGGCTTGATTGTTTCACCGCCCAAAGCGGGAAAAACCACTATTCTCAAACAAATAGCCAACGGCATCAGTACCAATTACCAGGATGTTCACATGATGGTTGTGCTTATTGGCGAGCGCCCCGAAGAAGTCACCGATATGGACCGCTCTGTAGATGCCGAGGTGATGGCCGCCACTTTTGACGACCAGGAGTCTGACCAGACACGGGTGGCAGAAATGGCGCTGGCCAAGGCCAAACGCCTGGTCGAAGGCGGGCGCGACGTGGTGATTTTAATGGACTCGCTTACCCGGTTGGCCCGGGCTTACAATCTGGTTGTTCCGCCCAGTGGTCGCACCCTGTCAGGCGGTATTGACCCGGCGGCGTTGTACCCCCCCAAACGATTCTTTGGCGCGGCCAGAAACCTTGAAGAAGGTGGCAGTTTGACTATTATAGCCACTTGTCTGGTTGATACCGGCAGTCGTATGGATGATGTAATTTACGAAGAGTTCAAGGGGACCGGCAACATGGAGATGCACCTGAGTCGTAAGTTGTCCGAGCGTCGCTTCTTCCCGGCCATCGACATTGAGCGATCCAGCACTCGCCGCGAAGATTTGCTGATTGACCCGCAAGATTTGTCTAAAGTATGGACCTTACGCCGGATGATTACTGCCGTAGGGGGCGGTGCAGAAGCCACCGAGATGATTTTGGAACGGCTGCCAAAAACAGATAACAACGCAGAGTTTTTGGCCACCCTCCATAAAGAAATTTACTAAATGCAATCGTCTTTTTCCAACCAGCCCCCAAACCCTCTTAAAAACGCCGCCTCGACCGGTTTGAATTTCTTAAAAGAAGGCGTTGATACAACCAAATATTGGTT
>JAJRVO010000633.1 GCA_024277275.1 Chloroflexota bacterium | reverse complement strand
TTAGTAATGAGAATTAAATAACTGTCCCTCAACGTTGTAATTGGTAAATGGTAATTGGTTATTAAGCCAATCCCTAATTACTAATTACCATTTACTGCGCTCTGAAATGAGACAGACAGTTATTTAATCCCGATTCCTTAGTAAATGAAACGCCCTCAAAACAAGTGGCATCTAAATGTTTTTATGGTATTATTATTGGTAGCAGGTTTGATAAAAATTTGGAGTATTAGTTTTTTGGGTACCAGAGGAGTAAGACGATGACAACCCAACCTGAACAAATAACAATCAGTATAGATGAACTTTTAAGCGTTTTAGAACCGCTCATCCGACGCGTTGTACGAGAGGAATTGACAACGTTGGTCAAAGAAAATTCACGCATTTTCTATCTTGAGCCGGACATGCCCCTTTACCAGGATATGGAAGAAATTCTTCAACGTAAAGCCAAAAACAACCTTAAATTCTATTCGCATGAAGAGGTTTGGGTTGAGTGATTATAGCGCGGTTTATGAAGAACGGTTTACTCGCAACTTACGTCGTTATGCCTCATTGCGTCAACGCATCAAACGCCGCATTGAGCGAACGCTTTCCGACCCTTATGCCAATACCGAACTGTTAGGAGATGTGAGTGGCAAGTTGAATTTGCGTGGTTGTCGCAGCGCCCGCATTGACCGTAATTTTCGCATCATATTTGTTATTTGCGAAGAATGTCGCAACATCCCAAAATGTAATTACTGCTTCTGTGAAGGATTGCTTGACAAAACCGTTATTTTTCTGACGGTTGGCCCGCATGATAAAGCCTACGCGATGAGATAGAAGAACTAACCCGGCAAAAAGAAAAAGGCAATGCCGATAATCACATAGACCGCCAATAGTTGCGCCCCTTCCAGCCAGTTGCTCTCACCATCCAGGGCAATAAAAGCCGAGATGAGGACGGCGGCAAAAAGTGCAATCAACTCAAAGCTGTTGAAGGTGAGAGTCAGCGGGTTGCCCATAGCCAGGCTGATAAAGACCAACAGGGGAGCCACAAACAAGGCAATCTGCAAGCTGGACCCCAACGAGATAGCCAGCGACAACTCCATTTTGTTCTTCAACGCCACCTGAATAGCTACGACGTGCTCGGCCACGTTGCCCACCAGCGGAATCAGAATAATGCCCAGGAAAAACTCGGTTATACCCAACTCCTCTACCACCGGCTCAACCGCGCCGACCAGGACTTCGCTCAAGAAAGCGATAGCCACGGTGGCGGCGGTCAACACAATGATAGCCGTGCGTATGCTCCAGGCCGGTTGGTGGCCCTCTTCGGCGGCGTGGTGAGAGTCGGTTGAGCTTTGAAACGAGAAGAGAATGCTCAGGCCGTAAATCACCATCATCACAATAGCCACGCCGATGCTCAAGTACTCTACGCCATCGTGATTAACCTGGTCGATGGTTTGGCTAAAGAGCGACGGCACGGCCAGGGCGATAATAGCCAAAATGAGCATGGTGGCGTTCACCCCGGCCTGAGTCCGGTCGAATCTTTGTTTGCCGAACTTGAGGCCGCCCAGCAAGATGCTAAAACCCAATATCAGCAGCAGGTTGCCCAAAATTGAGCCGGTAATGGAGGCTTTGACCAGTTCCATCAAGCCCTCGCGCAGTTCCGGGTTAAGCGCCCCGGCCCGGATAGCGACGATGGTGATAATTAACTCGGCGGCGTTGCCCAGGGTGGCGTTAAGCAGCCCGCCCACTTTAGGGCCGGTGTAGACGGCCAGTTCTTCGGTGGCCTGGCCCATAAACCCGGCCAGCGGCACCACCCCCAACGCCGCTGCAAAAAAGAGCAGCGTCGGCGACCAGTGCAAAAACTCGCCTAAAACGGCGGCTGCCACAAAAATCAACAAGCCGTAGTTTAAGTATTTCATAGGTTGTTTCCTTTTTGCTCAGGATTGGTTGTCCGTAAGTTTTTTCCGAGACTGCGCTTGGAAAACAAGGTGGCAAGGTAGCAAGGTTGCAAGGCAGCAGTTTCGGCAATTTGCAACCTTGCAACCTTGCTACCTTGATCGACAAGTTTTGTCGATGTAAAAGCCTAACCTGGACAAGCCAGAACCAAACAGGCGGGAAGTAAGAAGTAAGGAGTAAGAAGTAAGGGGAAAATCTCTACTCCCTACTCCCTACTTCCTACTTCCCGGATAACCTGAATTTTCTTGCCCAAAAAGCAAGGACTCAACTGCTAAGATACTAAGAGCCTATCCAACCTTCCCATCTTCCATCCTTCCAATCTCCCTGAGATTTTACCACAGATTGAGAAACCCTAAAACTACAAACTTGTTGGTTAATGCTCCTCCTTTTGACAAAGCCGGTCTTTCCCTCTAACATTAAGTTTAACTAAGCCATTCTTTGCTCAACATCCTCTTCCCCGATTGTAGCTATGTTTTAAGGAGAGCGTCATGCCCGACTATTTAATTGTACTCAACAAAGACGAAGACACCGTCACCTTCATTGACGAGCCAAGCTGCCAGATAATCAAAACCGTACCCATCGATAAAAACCCGCACGAGGTTGCGGTGACTCCCGATGGCAAAAAAGCATTTGTTTCCAACGCCGGCGCCGACACCATCAGCGTTTTTGATATGACCACGCTTGACATCATCGACACCATTACCCACCCGGAGTTCAACTTTCCCCACGAAGGCAAAGTTACTCCCGACGGACGGCTTATTCTGGCCAGCACCTACGCCCACAAAGTGTTCATTATCGACACCGAGGTTCACAAAGTCTTAAAGGTCATCCCTGCCCAACGTATGAGCCACATGGTTGCCCTTACGCCCGATGGCAAACGAGCCTACATTTCCAATATTGGGGCAAATTCCTACTCTATTCTGGACACCAAAACCGAAACGTGGCTAACCCATGCTCCGGTTGGGCGCAGGCCGGAAGGAATTGCCGTCAGCCCCGATGGACAGATGGTTTACGTAGCCAACCAGGAGGATAACACCGTCTACATCATCGACACCTCCACCCACAGCCTGCGGGCGCAGGTCGGCACTGACAATGTACCCATTCGGGTGGCCTTCTCGCCCAACGGCAAATATGCCTTTGTCTCCAACCGGCTGGGCAACTGCGTCTCCGTCATCGACACGGGCCGCCAATTGGAGATTAAGCGCATTCCGGTTGGCATTTGGCCCGGCGGAACCGTCTTTAACGCCGCCGGTAATCTGGCTTATGTCGCCAACAACAAAACCAACGATATCTCGGTCATTGATATAACTGCGTTGCAAGTGGTCAAAACCATCGACGTGGGAATTCACCCGGATGGCATAGCCCTTTGCCGGGTTGGTGATTGACGGCTCCTCGTATAAAATAATGAACGATGTATGATGAATCCTCGTTGCCGTGCCATTCTTATCCCTGATGGTAAACCGGCGGCCGGTGAAAACCATGAAAAACAGACCAAAACAACACCCTCTTATCCGGCTGTTACGCCATGCCCGCCGGCATCGCCGGCGTTTTATTTTGGCCACAACCTGCTCAATCCTCAATAAACTGTTCGACCTGGCCCCTCCGGCCCTCATCGGGGCAGCGGTTGATGTTGTGGTCTCCAGAGAAAACTCCTTTATTTCCCGCTTTGGCTTTCCCGACCTGATGACCCAATTGTGGATTCTGGCCGGGGTAACGGTTCTGGTTTGGACTTTGGAGTCGGCCTTTGAGTATGCCTTTGCCCTGCTATGGCGCAACCTGGCCCAAACGCTCCAGCACGAACTCCGGCTTGACGCCTACGCCCACGTTCAGGGGCTTGAAATGGCCTACTTTGAAGATCGCAGCACCGGCGGGCTAATGGCCATCCTCAACGACGATATCAACCAACTGGAACGCTTTCTTGACACCGGAGCCAACGACCTGATTCAGGTCGCCACCACCGTGCTTGTAGTTGGGGGTGTTTTTGTGGCCATTGTACCCGGCGTGGCCTGGATGGCCCTGCTGCCGATGCCCTTTATCATCTGGGGGTCAATATGGTTTCAGGACAAGCTCGCCCCGCGCTATGCTAAAGTGAGAGAACAGGTCGGCATCCTAAACAGTCAACTGGCTAATAATCTTAGCGGCATCGCCACCATCAAAAGCTTCACCGCCGAACGCTATGAAATTGAGCAGGTTCGGCGCGAAAGCGACCGCTACCGGGAGAGAAACCGGCAGGCCATTGTTCTCAGTTCCGCCTTTGTGCCACTGATTCGTATGATTATTGTGACCGGCTTCATTGCCATTATGATTTACGGCGGGCAGTTAGCTATCGAGGGTGCGTTGAACATTGGCGCGTACAGCGTGTTAGTCTTTATGACCCAGCGTTTGTTATGGCCCTTAACTCGCCTGGGCGCCATGCTCGACCTCTACCAGCGAGCAATGGCCTCAACCGTCCGCGTGCTGGATTTGCTCGACACCCGGCCCCAGATTCTTGAGGGCAACGCCAGCCTGCCGCTCGACCAGATTCAGGGGGAAGTTGTCATTGATGAGGTCAGTTTTGAGTACAACAATAAGTTGGATGAGTTGGGTGAGTTGGATGAGTTGGATGAGTTGGGTGAGTTGGATGAGTTGGGTGAGTTGAAAACCTCTGAACTCAATAAACTTAATAAACTCACCCAACTCAATAAACTCACCCAACTCCCCCCCATTGTTCGCAACCTCTCGCTGAACATTCCGGCAGGACAAACGGCGGCCATTGTTGGGGCAACCGGCGCGGGTAAAAGTACGGTGGTCAAGCTGCTGCTGCGTTTTTACGATGTGCAGGGCGGGCGTATCTGTCTCGACGGGCGGGATATTCGAGACCTGCGGCTAACCGATTTGCGCCGGGCAATCGGATTTGTCAGCCAGGATGTTTTTCTGTTTCACGGAACCGTGCGCGAGAACATAGCCTACGGCACATTTGAGGCCACAATGGAGCAAATCATCGAGGCCGCCAAAACAGCCGAGGCCCACGACTTTATTATGGAGCTACCACAGGGATATGATACCATCGTTGGAGAGCGGGGACAGAAACTATCCGGCGGCCAGCGTCAACGCCTGTCCATTGCCCGCGCCGTTCTCAAAGACCCGCCCGTGCTAATCCTGGACGAGGCCACCTCCGCTGTTGATAATGAAACCGAGGCCGCCATCCAACGTTCTATGGAGCGTATCGTCGTTGGGCGCACCACCATCGTCATCGCCCACCGCCTCTCCACTGTCCGCAACGCCGACCAGATTTTTGTGCTTGACCGGGGCGTTCTACGGGAGCAAGGTCGCCACGAGGAGCTTGTAGCCGCCGGAGGTATCTATGCTACCCTGTGGCGTGTTCAGACCGGGGTGCGGGTTGGCTAACTAACCACTGAGGCTTGAAAATATCTATTAAGGGGAATTACAAAAAAGTGATTGATTTAGAACGCGCGTTCTGATATAATTGATTAACAATATATACTCAACATTGTCACCAGATTAGACTAATGTTATAATGATTCATAATTAGCATTAGACTGGCTACCAAAGTTTTTATGAAACGGATGGGTCAAAGTGAGTCTCAAGAACAGTATCAAAAAAATGATACAAGCCCATCGTACAGGACACCACGAAGTTTTTACAACCGCAGTCAGAGAAGTTATAGCTCTTGAACGTGTAAGAGGGCATAACAGAGTGGCCGATGAGCTAGAGAAAGCTTTGTCCAATGGAGTTGGGCCAACAGCAAAAAAGGTCACACCTCTACCTAATAATGGTAAGAATACTATTCAAGGCTCTAAAGCAGTTCCTCTCTCCAAAGG
>JAJRVO010000061.1 GCA_024277275.1 Chloroflexota bacterium | reverse complement strand
GGTTAAACGTCATGACCTATGCTTGTTGTACCTACATCGCTATCTTGGCCGTGGCTATCATTGCTTATCGCTGTCAGCGACCTGAATTGGCTCGTTCTCGTACCAAAGTTTTGGCTTGGGCTTAATTATGCAAGGCTCTCTATTGATAATAAATCTTTGTTCTAATGAATTCTTGCCGGTTAGGATAATGCTTGTCGGCCCAATTGTTAAAATCTGAAAGGAGGCGAGAATATTTTCTCTTGGAAAAGAGCACAGCCTTACAATCGTGTTCTTGGGCCAGTTTTGCCAGCGTTTCTTCGGTAATGAGGCCGCCCATAACTCGTTCTTTTGATAGCCCGACCAATTGAGGGGCCGGTAATCTCCCGGCGGCTATGGCCAGGGCCGCATCGTCAATAATAACGCAATCATCGGGGGCCGTGTGACGGCGGATAAAATCCACTATCTCCGGTCTTTGTTCAAGCTGGGTTAAGTCGCCTTTGGTATCAAGATCGCGGAAGTTGAAGGTGTTGAGTTGCCGCCACCCGACCCATAGATAGAAACCTAGCAAAAGCAAACTCGAGGCAATCCACAATAAACGTCGCCTGGCGGAGTTTATTTGCATACCGCGGCTATAGCGTGCCAGACGATGCGCCATATCCACAAATCCCCAACCGGCTATTATTGCCGGGGACGGCAGTAAAATGGCTATGTCCTGCACACGTAGCGCTGGCTGTAGCATCAGCCAGCAAAAACTCAGTAAACCCCAAATCAAGATAATCCACAAAGGGTGATCGCTCTCTTTGTAAATCCGGGTCAATGAATAAGTAACCAGTAGAAACAGCCAAAAATTAAACGCTACAAACTGCCCAATTAATGTAAAGTTCTCTTTCTGGGAAATTGGCAGATTTTCTCTAATGGTTGCGTGGTTTTTTAATATATGATCAAAAATTATACCCGGCGTCGCCAAAAATATGCCAATGCCTAATGCAATCAAAACCCCCAGGAGCCACGCGCCCGCCAACTTGTAGGTTGCCTGCCGGCCCGGTGACAGGGTTGTATTTTTGGCGACGCCTGAATTCAGAAAAATTATAAATGTTAGAGCGCCCAGACCAGCGCTGAGCGCGGAGGTGGAAAGAAACAGGGCGGCGCCCCACATCGCGCCGCCGGTAAATAGCCAGAGCGCTTGTTTGGCGGCAAAGTATCGAAAAATAAAAACCAGCGACAGGGTTGCGACGCTCATTGCCGGAATGACCGCCGTTACGCTGGCCGCTTCAGCCAAAAAAGCGGTGGCAGTGGCTAACAGAAAAATGGTTGCCAGGGCAACTTGCGCCCCTAATAAAACGCGGGTAATGATGAATGTATTAACCAGTAGCAGTAAGCCAAACCACAAAAAAACCAATTTAAAGCCGGTCGGCGACAGGTTAAATTGACCTAACAAGCCGACAAACCAAACAAATAGAGGTTCGGCCAGGATAAATACTTGGGTGTATGGTTTGTACCCCTGGTTAATAAGATAGCCGACCTGTAAGTTGACGCCTTCCTCATAAGTTAAAAGTAGCGTGGGAATAAGCGCTGCCTGAAGGATAACGTAACCCAGGAGCATTGCCGGTAAAAACAATCGGTAGCGACGTTCGGTATCCATTTTACTCGAGTTTCTGGCCGGATAATTCCTGGTCGTCATAGTAGAGAACCAGACCTGTTACCCGGCCCGATTGATTCTTGACAAACTCTATCCGGGCATCCAGGGTCTTGAGGAAGAATTTGGTTTTTAACTCAGGAAATATCTCGGTCTTTTTCTGATTTGTGGTCTGGGCCATAAGGCGATTCCCTTCTCTGCTGATGGTTATAGAGAATTTGGGGCTAATCTCATACCGGCCAACATATTGGTCATAAATGGCGGGATCAAGCGCAATTACCTGTTGCGACTGGGGGAGCGGTTTATCAGGGCCGGATGAGCCGCTAAATAGAGTATACTCGTAAATTAGTAGTTCATCTAAAATGGGGGGGGTGTTGTGCAGGGTTTCAACGGTGATTGGTTTGAAACCGTCAAAAATCCAATCTGCGTATGGCTGTGACAGCTCAAGAATTTCCCAGCGATTTTCTGATACCTCTTGAGCGCGGCTGCGGTCAATTTTTAGGGACTGAGATGAAGCCACAACCAACCCTTCGGTTTCATACTCGCGCACGTATTTAAAATTTTCCATCAGCCCGGCCAGAACGGCCTCGCGAGTGGGAAAAGGCGAGTGTTCATAATTTGGCGTAATAACAAAAGAGCCTGTGGGTTTCAGGATTCTCTTTATCTCGCGGAAGTATGTGACGGATTTAACGCTGGTAGAACCTGCCCAGCCGACAATGGCCAGGTTGTCAATAACCACATCAAATGAAGACTGGTCGTATAGGCTGACAGCTACGCGGGCGTCGGCGCTAAAGATTCTGACTTTGGGATTGTATAACGCGCTTTCAAGCATCTCCTTGGCCGTTGGACTTTCGAGTACTTGGGGTAGCTCGTGAGACCAGTCGATGACGTCTATTCTTTTGACTGCCGGGTCACGGACTAACTCGCGGATCATGCTGCCCCCGCCAAGCCCCAAAACCAGGACGCTTTCTCGCTTTGGCATCGATAGGGCCACGCTGACCAGGCGGGCATGTTTTGGATGGTCGGGCAAGGCCGACATATATTGCCCGTTAACGTCCACGCGGGCGTTTGAACGATTTGAGTTCCATTTGAGTGTCGCCACGCCGCTTATGCCCTCAACCCGGTCTACATTTGGGCCGGTATATTTGAAGGCGAAAACATCCCACATAGGCGTTTGTATCAGCAGCGGCGCAAAAACCAGGGGGAGCGTCGCTAAACTGATCGCATATTTAGGCAAAAAGGAGCGGACTGTAACTGTGGCTTTTTTGCTCTTGGAGACAGCCCAGGTCAGGCATAGAGCGCCGGTAATAATCCCCGCTAAAAAAAGAGCAATGATGAGGTTTTTAGCGCCCAGGTATGGAAATCCCAAAAATTGGGCAAGCATAGCCCCTAAAAATGAACCTACAGAATTTGCAAGATAGATCATGCCGGTTCTGCCGGGCAGGTCTTTCCCTTTGCTGGAGGCTAATCGCAATAATAAAGGAAACACACCGCCTGATAAAAAAGGCAGAGGGACAATTAATAACAGAAATGGAAATAACAAGCGGCCCTCAAGCAGCAAGTCATGAACGGAGAAAGCGTCAAACTCAAAAAAGTACCTTATTGGCAGGCCCGCCAACATGCCAAGCATTGCCGCAATAAATAGCGATCCAATCCGCTTGAGAGCCTGTGTGGTTGAGTATGTTTTAAACCTGGTAAATAAGATGCTGCCCAAAGCCAACGCCAATAAAAAAGGCATTAAAACAAGCGGAAATGTGTAAGGAGATGTTTTTGTGATCAGGCCAATTGATCTAAAAAGGGAAATCTCAAAGGATAAGGTGATGAAGCCAGAGATAAAACCGAGAATCAGCAGGGGCAACAAAGTAAGTTGGTTATCTGTTTCTTGCCTTGCCGGCGAGGTCTCTTTTGCTTCGACCTCCTGAACGGGGCCGGAAAACCAGCGGCCATATATCCACAAGGCCATGCCCAGGAAAATATTTCCAGAACCTACAATTAATAATGTAGAGGGCATACTGATGCGGTTTAAAAACAGAAAGGGGACGGCCATAATGCCTATCGAAGCCCCGGCCGTGTTAAGGCCATAAATCATGCCCACCGTTTTGTTTTGATAAGCGCTGGGGCGAATGAAGCAGTTGAACATAAGCGGCAACGTCCCGCCCATCAGGATGCACGGCGGGAGCAAAAAAAGCACACAAGCAACCACAACAATATATCTGAGGCCATCCGTGTCTGAGATGGAGTAACTAAACAACCGGCTAAGAATTATGGCTGAAGGAGCTAAAACGTAGAAACTGATAATGGCATATGCGCCTATGCTCATTTCAACCAGGGCGTAGGTTGTAAAGGGACGTTTGCGCCATTTGCCAAACCAGAGCGCGCCCACCCCAAGCCCTAATAGAAAAGTCCCGGCCACAATTGCCGAAGAGATAGAGTCGCCGCCAAAATTGTATTTAAGAGTCCTGTCCCAAACCACCTGGTACACAAGGCTGCAAAAACCTGAAAAGGCGACAACAATGCCGACAAGTAAGGGGGAGAATTTTTTGATTGAGTTAGTAACAGTTACTAAGGACATATAATATGCTCTGGAATTATTCCAAAATCAGAGCCTCGTCTAAAGTTGCCGAGCCTATGTTAATGAGTTGATCTCCAGCAAAATAGTAAAGGCCCACCAGCACGGCGTATGCGCCGGGCCTCATTTGGTCAGAGAGGGGAATAGAATAATGCGTTATCATAACCTCTTGGCGGTCCAGGGTTGTAAAGCCTCTTTCGGGCAAAAGGTCTACGCCGGCTACGCGGTTGCCATCGTTATCGAGAAGTTGAATAAAAACGGTGTAATCGTTGACCACTTTGGTCCAGCCTTGCCAGGCTAAATCAATGAACAGGTCATTGTTTTCCAGGCGTTGGTTAATTCCCGCCAACTTCAGCTTGTCGCCAATAACAAAAGAGAGAGGCTTAAACTCCGGCGGCGTTCCCGTCTGTAGATGAGATTCAAAATCAACATGGTTTGAATTTAACCTGTAAGTCTGAATTGTGTAATCATCAGTCTCTTCTGTCTCCAGCAGTTGGCCGTGCCGATTGAATAGAAGGGGCAGGATAGCTCCGGGATCAGCGTTTCGTTGGGCCTTCTCGCGGCCGCTTACCAGATTGGCGATTAAATGCACGGTTTGATAATTTGATAATTTCACTGTGAGCGTTGGGCGAACGGTCGCCTCGTCAACAGGCAGGTAGAGAAAACCCGCCGAACCGTGGTATAGAAAGTCTATGGTGTAGTTTGGTCGCGGGTTGGTCGCTTTTCTGGGCAGGATAAATAGCGCTTCCGAGTCGGACTCATTTTCCATTCGCTCCACCAGCCTGACAATCGGCGCATCGTGATAAAAGGCTACCTGTGGATGATTGGCCCACAAGAGAAAATAGTCTCGGTAGGTGTTGACGGGAAGCCAGATCAAACTGACCAACAAGAAAGGGGCCAGGGCTAACCACGGCGCCGATTTTTGTAAATCTGCCCGGACAGAAGTCGCCAGCCACGCCTTTAAGCGGCAGTACAACTCCGCCCATGCCAGAGACACAAGTATGTATGTTGGCGGCAAAGCGCCCGTCATTCTAAAATAACGAGGAGAGCCGGAACTGGCAACGGTCAGAATGGCGGGGGACAGCATGGCGCCCCAATAAACCAGCAGAAACAGATAAGGCAATTGCTTGATACGCTTGAGGCTGATTAGCGTTCCGGCCACAAAAGATATTGCCAGAATGGGGTCCAGGATGGGTCGCTCCGGGAGATTGGCATACCAGCGGTCATCTCCGCCGAGCGCCAGAAAGGGTTTGGCATGAGCTATCAGGCTGCCGGCCAGCAGTTGTACAAAATGAGCCGGGCCGGTTGCGCGGCCAAAAAAAGAAAGTTGCACAGATCGGGCGACTTCCGGGCTGGCTCCGGTTGTTAAGGCCAAAAACAGCGGCAGGTCGATAATAGCTACAACCAGGCAGAAAAAAAGCAACGCCTTCCAGCGAACGGGCGACTGCGCAACGGGCGATTTTGGCAATATTTTACTTAAAAGCCAGTTTAGGACTACCGCCGTTGGAATAACTAATAGAAACGGGGCCGAAGCATGGTACAAGTAAAACTCGGCGGCTGTGAGAATGCCCGCTACCAGCAGCAGCCCCCAATGTTCATCCTGGTAGCCGCGCCAGAAAAAAACCAGACCGGCCAGGGCAAATACCAGCGGTGGTATGTACTCAAATCCAATCCGGCTGACAGTTATGCCCCAAAAAGACGTAGCCGGCAACAAGGCGCTAAAAACCGCAATCCAGGCCGCTTTTTGGCCCGACTCCTTGTTGAATAACGTTTGCGCGGCAAAGAACGTAACCGGAATTAGCAATACGCCAAAAATGGCGGTTACAGCCCTGTGAACGGGGACGCTTGCTCCAAAAAACTGGAACGCGCCGGCCAGGAAATACATATAACCGGCCGCAGTTTCGTCGAGGCGCGGGGAGAGAAGCATCAATTGGCCTCTCATAATATCAAGGGCGTCAAGAGCGTGGCTGGCCTCGTCGAACATGAAACCCGGAGGGGTTTGGGTTAATCTGAAAAAGCGAAAAAAGGTCGCCAGTATTACGGCTATGCTCAAAAGCGCCCACACGTTTGCAGGAACTATTTGTTTTTTTTTAGCGGTTTCTTGCTGTCTCATTTGGGTATCGGGACATTATTTTTCTGGAACGGCCTTGCCGTGTGGCAAATAAACTATTTAACTCAAGTTGCTACCTATTGAGCCTGACTGGGAGTAAGCAGTAAGAAGTAGGGATTAAGGGCTTTTTTCCATACTCCTTACTCCATACTTCCTACTTCCAGAGTATCAGGCCAGGTATGGCTGACGTTTATGGCTATTGGTCGGGCAAAGGTAGCAACTTGGGTTATTTATATAACCGGGGAGTAAGAAGTAGGAAGTGCGAAAGCTTTGCGTTCGGCGGAGTAAGGGTTTTTCCCCTACTTCTTACCCCTACTCAATGTCATTAAGTTAAGCTGTTCTCAGGGTGTAATGCCGAAGAAAATGTAGCCTGAGCTTGCCAAAGGCGATTTGGTTTCGACAGGCTCAACCAACGTTATCCACTAACTTAATGACATTGACTCCCTACTTTCGTTACTTTTTGGCTCTGGCTTGGAAATGACCTTGTCTGGGTTATGGAGTTACAGGAATAAGCTCGTCTTTAAAAGGAAAATAAGCGACTTCAGCGTTAGTGTTTGCATCTATCAAGGCTATCTTGAGTTTATAGTTCCCTGGAGTTAACGTTACCGGCAAGGTTAATTGTCCCTTCCACTCTACAATACTGTCGGCCAGCCATTGATTTTCAACGGAACTCTCCCAAACTCCATGCTCGTTGCCGTTCGTATCAACTAGCGACACTCTAAAATCTTCGTTCTCAGGCAGGTTTTGGTCCCTGGTGAGAAAGTACAAAATGATACTTGTTGAACTATCTGGAGTCAAGTTTGCGTTGGAAATGTGATATCCAACAATTTGCGCTCGACCCACAATTTCAGCTTCCCCGGTCAGGGCTTTGATTGGCTGTTGTCGTTTATAGACCCAAATATAGGGCGTTTTTCCGTAACTTACAATATAGGCCGGCGTCTGCTTTTGAAAATAATTGACCATGCCCGGAAACGGCAACTGGCGTTGGGTTTGAGTGATGTAAAAAATCACATAGTCGGCCAGAATTTGTTTTTTACCATCCTTGGGCCAGTCCAGAGATGTGCC
>JAJRVO010000060.1 GCA_024277275.1 Chloroflexota bacterium | reverse complement strand
CATACCTGGCTATCATAACGGTTGTGTTTTCTGTTTGATTCCATTCAAAAATAGCGCAACTTTCAACCTCTAACAGATTGGTCATTTCTTCGCTAACGGTGTCTAATACATAGCGCAAATCAAGTCTGGACGTGATGGCCATACCGGCAGACTGCAAAATTGTTAACGTTTGGTTGCGCCGGATAAGTTCAGCTTCCGCCTTTTTCCGTTCAGTGATATTGTGAAAAATGAGATGCGCCGCCGGTTTGTTCTGGTACATAAAAGGGATGCCCACCATCTCTATCTCTATGTCCGTTCCATCCAGCCGGATGAATTTTTCTTCAATGGAGGGCGTTTTCTTTCTTTCATAGATTACTTGTTGAATCCGGGTTTTTATCCTTTCCCGGTAATTGGGGTGTACAAAATCCATAATTGGCTTACCAATAAGCTCTTCTGTTTCCGTTAAGGCCAATAGCTTTGCCCCGGCTACATTAATAAAGACAATTTGGTCCTGGTTATGGATAACAATGCCGTCAGGCGAAAACTCTACAAGTTGGCGAAAATCCGTATGAATCTGATCCGGTTTCTCTGCCAACGCCGTTGCAATGGCCTGATTCTGGACGCTCTCAGGCTTGTTGCGCTCCTCTTTAGAGGATATGGCTATTTGGCTTGGTCCATCTGGTTTAGGGTGTTCCAGTTCAGTTTGAACCTTTGCCAACGGTTGGATAATGTGTTGTCTTAATATGCGGGTTGCCGCCCAAATTATTGCAACGCCCAAAAGCGCTATCCCCCCGGTGGGTGCCAGCCATGCCTCCCGATTGCTAAGAAACACAAAATAGGACACGCCCGCGCCAATAACCAGCAGCAGTGTGCCTAACAAAATGATAAGGCGTCGCTCCAAACCCTGTAAATGGTTTGAAGCTAATAATGTAGTGTGAATGGGGCGCTCTTTTATGAGACCCATTTATATCTCCCAATCTTTAACCCGCAACTGTCAAGAGTTTTTATGGGCTTTTCCTGTCAGCTTGTTAAGATGAGATATCAGCACTTTTCTGGTAACCGGCTTGGTTAAGAAATCGTTAGCGCCCGCTTTTAACGAGCATGCCGCCTGCTCTGATTTGGCAATAACCGTAAGCACCAGGATTGGAACCTGGCTAAAAGTCCTTATCCTTCTACATACTTCCCAGCCGTCAATACCGGGCATCATCAAATCAAGAATAATAACATCAAAGTCTAGTTTACGCGCCGCCTCTATGCCTTTTTCGCCGGAATGTACCGCGTGGATATTAAACGGACCTTCTCTAAGCAAAAATCCAATAAGTTTGGTCATTGCGGGATCGTCATCAATAATCAATATTTTCATAATCGACATGCTGCCCCTCGTGTCTAAATTCTACAGGATTTTAGCAAAAATTGCTATAGTCAGGTAGGCACATACGAATTTTATCTCCTGAACTTTCTCTACCAACCCTCTTGCATTATAATCCCTTTATTATGACCGATGCCCCAAAACCCCCTAAACAAAAACCCTGGAGCGATATCGATCTCAACCGCTGGCGCGAATACGAAGAGATAAAAACCGATTCCCTCTGGCTTTATGATAGCAGAGCCAGCGGCGATGGTCATAAATTAGATTACCACGGTAACTATATCCCACAAATTGCCACCCAGATTTTTACCCGTTATAGCCAAACGGATGATATTATCCTTGATCTGTTTTTGGGTTCCGGCACCAGCGCTATTGAAGCTATGCGGTTAAAACGTCGCTGCATAGGGGTGGAATTGAAACCGGATTTGGTTGAGTATGTGCAGGGCAAAATTGAGCCGGATTTGCTCGACTCCCGGATTCATTTGCTGCACGGCAACATCGCCAATCCTGAAATTGTCGCCCAAATTTCTGATTTATTGCAGACCATGCAGGCTAATTTTGCTCACCTGCTCATTCTCCACCCCCCCTATGGCGATATCATCAAATTTTCCGATCACGCCGACGATCTCTCTAATGCCGCCACCCCTGAAACCTTTCTGGATGGTTTTGAGACCGTGGCCCGGCACGGCTACAAGTTGCTGGCTCCCGGCCGGTTTGCCGCCCTTATTATTGGCGACAAGTATGCCAAAGGCGAGTTAATTCCGCTGGGCTTCCAATGTATGGAGCGAATGAACAGGGTCGGTTTTAAAACCAAAGCCATCATTGTCAAAAACATAGAAGGTAATGAGAAAGGCAAAGGCAAAAGCGCCAATCTATGGCGCTATCGAGCTTTGGCGGGGGGGTATTACATTTTTAAACACGAGTATATCATTGTCTTCTTTAAACCAAAGTAAACCCTCAAACTTTAATATCATCCGCCACGAGTTGGGCAAACTAAAAGAAATGCCTCCCTGGGGCCGGGTACAAGGAGATCGTTGGGACAAACTGAGCAACTTTGTGTACCGGGTCAAAACGTTGCGCGGCGTTCAGCGGCAGGCCCAGGCCGTTGCCAGGGCAAACAAGCTCAAAATTCAGCCCTTTGAAAATTATGCTGTGCGACGCTGGTACAACCATCACACCCACGATCAAGTGTTGCAAATGTTTTACGCCCATCCCGACGTGCAGCCCGAAGAAAACCGCAAACACCGCACCATTGATTTTTACCTGCGCCATATCCCGTTCGATTTAAAAATCAGCCGCTTTCCCAGAGCCTATCCCAAAGATATCAAATATGCCTGGCAACATCGCCATCATTTGGCCTTGTGGCAGTATCAAAACCAATCAAAGCAAGGACGTTACCACACCGGCAACCGCCTTTTTATTGTTTTTCATCATCGTGAGCAGCCGGAATTGAGCTGGCGCCTGCGTCGAGAATTTGAAACGTTAGAGACGCTGGTTCAAGAATTTCTGGATGCGCCCATTCTTTTGGGCTTGACTGTAACCAATCAGCGCATGCAAGACATTTATCAACCCTGGTCGGCGATAATCTTTCACATCAAATAACTATTGCCACGGATTTTCCATTGTTTGGATTAAAATGGGACGACCAATTTTTAGGTTAGACTGGCGGGTGAGCAGCCACATTGCTAAATCGGCTATCTCTTCCGGCTGAAGGCTTTTTTGGTGGTTAAGTCTGGCCGCGTTTTCCGTCATTTCGGTGATGACCATGCCTGGGCAAATAGTATTAACCCGGATACCATACTCCTGATTTTCGCGCTGAATAAACTCCCCCAGCGCGTTGAGGGCATGTTTTGATACCCCGTAAGCGCCGTTGCCCTGGTAATACTCAAGCCCCGACTCAGAACTGATGTTGATGATGTGCCCGCTGCGTTGTTTGCGCATCAGGGGCAATACAACGCGAGCCATCAGAAACGGGCCGCGCAGGTTAACCGCCATAATTTGGTCCCAGGTTTCAATACTGTGCCGGTGAATGTGCCCGCCGCCGCCCATGCCGGCGTTGTTAACGGCAATGTTGATAGAGCCAAAAGCCTCAATTGTTTGGTTGACTGCTCGCCGCACGTCATCCTCTTTAGAAATATCTGCCTGAACGGCCAAGCCATCGCCGCTCTTTGTCTTTATGGTTTCAACCACCGCTTCCAGAGGCTCAACTCGCCGGCCACAGACGGTCACTTTTGCCCCTGCTTTTGCCAAAGCCAAAGCTATGGCCCGGCCTATCCCCGTGCCGCCGCCGGTGACAATAGCCACCTGGTTGTTTAAGTTATTCATATGTTTGTCTCCTGTTTATGAAGTTAGAATGTAACTACTCAGCCTACCCGCACCTCGTTCCAAAACCGGAGTTTTGGAACGCGATCGCCCCAGAAACTCTGTTTCACCACGCCCGAAACGGAGTTTCTCCGGCAAATGCGTTCCCAATCTCCAGATTGGGAACGAGAGGCTGAGTAGTTACAATTAGAATTTTCTATTTCACAAAAACGTGCTATACTAATCAAGGTGATTCGCGTGCGAGTCCCAAAAATCATATAAAACCTTATTTTGAGTATTCCAATGTTGCCCGACTCATTTGGTCGGGCATTTTTGTTGCAACAGATAGGCTCATACTTGCAAGACGGGTCGATTGTTGGCAGACAACAGGGGCATAGCCCGTGAGGGCTATGGCATAACCCACGAGGGTTATGGGCATAATCCATAACGGATTATGCGACACAGAAGACTCATCAAAACGCAAGTAGGAGCATAATAGTGACAAATGAATTTACCCAATTAAATCTGCACCCGCAGTTGGCGCAGACCTTAGCCGACCTTGGCTATACGGACCCAACCCCCATTCAATCCGCTATCATTCCGGTGATGCTGACCGGCCGGGATGTAATTGGTCAGGCGCAAACAGGAACCGGCAAAACCGCAGCTTTTTCTTTACCCATCCTGCATAATCTTGCCATAGGCCAGAGCCATGTGCAAATTCTGGTATTAACGCCCACCCGGGAATTGGCTATGCAGGTAGCAGACGCAATGTATAAATATGGCCGTTATCCCGGCGCGCGTGTGCTGGCCGTGTATGGCGGTCAATCTTACAGTCGACAAATTGGCCGCCTTAAAAAAGGCGTGGACATTGTTGTCGGCACGCCCGGACGCTTGCTCGACTTGATTAAGCGAAAGGTTCTTGACCTGAGCAACGTGTCTACCGTTGTGCTTGATGAAGCGGACGAGATGCTCAGTATGGGATTCATTGAGGATATCGAAGCCATTCTGGATGAAACCCCGCCTACTCGTCAAACAGCCCTCTTTTCGGCCACCTTGCCCCAAAGAATTCGCACCCTGGCCGACCGCTACATGCACAATCCCCAGGCTTTTACCATCGGACGTAAACAGCTCACCGTAGAAAGCATTGAACAGCGTTATTATCTGGTCAACGAAGCGGATAAGTTAGCCGCTCTCACCCGCCTGTTTGAGGTCGAAGAAATCACCAGCGTCCTTATCTTTGCCCGCACGCGCCTGGGAACCGGCGAGTTAGCCAATGAACTGGCTGCGCGTGGCTTCCCGGCCGAAGCGTTGCACGGGGATATGAGCCAGGATGCTCGCGAACGGGTGATGAATCGCTTCCGGCACAATCAACTTAAGGCGCTGGTGGCTACCGATGTGGCTGCGCGAGGGCTGGATATTGACGATATATCCCACGTGTTTAACTATGATTTGCCTCAAGACCCGGAAGTGTATGTGCATCGTGTTGGGCGTACCGGGCGGGCCGGAAAAACAGGCGTTGCCATTACCCTGCTGACGCCGAAAGAACGGGGGCAATTCCGCAGGATTGAATCCTATACCAAACAGAAAATCGTCCAATCTGTTCTGCCGACAGTAGAGGATATTAAGAGGCAGCGGGAAGAAGAGTTAGTGAAGCGGATGCTGGTTTGGCTGCGGCGGGGTCGTTGCACCCGGGAACGGGAAATTGTGACAGAACTGGCGGCAGGCGGGCACGACCCGGCAGAGATTGCCGCAGCAGCCTTAAAATTGGCCCGCGCAGAAGAAAAACAACGCCCCATAGCGCCCGTTAGCGAGGTGCAAGAATGGCGTCCAAAAACCAGGTCAGGAAGTAGGCGGGAAAACGGGAGAAACGGACATGGCCGAAATGGTCGTGACCGGAATGGTCGCAACCGAAATGGTCGCGAGCATTCTGCTCGCGACGAGAATGGCCGTAACCGGAATGGCGGCACTGCCCCAACCAACAAATCTCATGAGGATGGAATGGTAAGGCTTACCCTCAGTACGGGCAAAGTAGATGGCATTTGCGTTAATCATGTGGTGGGCGCGTTGGCTCACTTTGCCGACATCCCCGGCCACTTTATTGGCAAAGTGTACATTCAAGAACAACACACTTTTGTCGATGTTCCAGAGAAGTTTGTAAAGCAAGCCCTGGCTAAAACCGGCATCTACCGGATTGGCAGACAGGCTATCGCTGTAGAGCGCGCCTAAACTATTCGTAACTACTCAGCCTGCCATAGCATTGAACAGTTTTGGTAATTGGTAATTAGTAATTCTGAACAACCAATTACCAAATTGCATCCCATAGCGAGATAGGCTGAGTAGTTACAACTATTCAAACAAATCCCGTTTACGAAAGGGAGCAACCAGAAACCGGCCCATAATTTTACCCCTGGTTAGCCAACTGATAAGCGTGCCGTTTTTGGTATTAGCCAACACTTGCCGGGCCAGCCAGGGCGCGACGGTTTCAACGCGGTCGGCCAGAATATTAAAAATGCGTTTGGCTCGCTGCCACTCTGCTGAACCTTCTTCGTATTGTCCGGTCAGCAAGTCGGTGATAACCATGCCCGGACGCAACGCGCCGACCAGCACCGGCGTGTCTTTTACCTCTTGCGCCAAAGCCTGGTTGAGATATCGTAGCCCGTATTTGGCGCTGCCGTAAAGTGTCAGCCCTTCTACCCGGCGGCCATTGCTGCCCAGCCCCTCCATATTATAGAGACTGCCAAAACCCTGAGTCAACATGCCGTTTAAGGCCGCTTTAGAGCCGTACATTGCCCCAATTAGATTTGTCTCAATTACTGCCTTTATCTGCTCCGGCGGATGTGTCCAAAAATCGAGCTGAGGATGGGCAACTCCCGCGTTATTAATCCAGATGTCGATCCGGCCAAAATGAGTATGCGCCGCATCCCATAATGCCTGCGCCTGCTCAAATTGGGTGACATCGCACGGGTGTCCCAGTACGTTATCAGGCTTGTGTTTGGCAGATAGCGCCGCGACGGCTTTTTTAACGCCGGCCGGGGTGCGTCCACTGATGGCAACGGCACAGCCGAGGGCCAGAAAAGAATCGGCCAGCCCGTAGCCAATGCCACGTGTACTGCCGGTGATGACAATGATTTTCATCGGAATTCCTCTTAAGGAATCGGGATTAAATAACTGTCTCATTTCAGAGCGCAGTAAATGGTAATTAGTAATTAGGGATTGGCTTAATAACCAATTACCATTTACCAATTACAATGTTGAGGGACAGTTATTTAATTCTCATTACTAAACAAGTAAAAATGATTCTACATGCCGCCAAATAAAGTCTAGCCGGTCATTTAGCCGGTGGTCCGAGTCGACCTCAATCAATTGAGCTTGCTCCGGGAAATTGGCGATGTAGTTGCGGCTATTTTCTATTGGAACCACGTCATCATTTTGGCCGTGGATGATGATTATAGGAGCAGCGGGCGGCAGGGGGTTAAGATAGCGTAGCCCATCCACGTAATTATCGTACCTCAACGGAATCTCTTGATCAAAGGCGTAGTGAGGGACTTTGATAGCGCCGTCGCTTTGCCACTGCCGGTATTCCGCTTCAGTCCGTCTAATGAGGTAAGCCAGAGCGGGGGCCAGGCAAAGAATTTTTCTAGTTCTAACTTTTTCGTTGGCTGTTGGTTGCCAGCCGCTGCGACTGATTGACCCAACCAGTCCCGATTTAAACACTGATACCGACAGCCATCAGGCCTTGGGCAAAGAAACAGGGCAGACCGCTCATGTTGAACGCTGTAACAACACCTTACGTCAGCGTTTAGCCCGCTTTGTACGCAAAACCCTGTCCTTTTCTAAATTGGAACAGATGCACGAACTGGTCTTGAAACTCTTCATTCATCGCTACAATCTCGACATCTTAGCATCTCTATCCTAACTCCTTATCAGTCAACATTGGCCCATTACCTCTGTGGGTATAGTTCTACCGGCGCGACCACTGTCGCATAAACTCCAAGGTCTCTTCATCCAATGGATTTTGGCCTAATTGTAGTTGATCGATCCAACCTTGATAGCGTTCTTGCTCTTCTATTGCTTCTTCATCCCAATATCCGGTAATCATTTGATCGAGCCAGTCGATATAAACCTCCATATCTTCAATGGCGCCTTGATAATCGCCTGATAAAATACGAGCAATACTCCGGCTTTCATAATGATAACCACGCTCCGGGTCAAGTTCGATGGCTTTATCGCAGGCGGGCCGGGCTACATCCGGGTATGCCCACAAGTTGCCAAACCAACATAGGACATCCCAATCACTGGCAGTGAGTTGTAAACCGGGCGAAATAGTCTGCGCCTGATCGTACAGCCTAACGGTTTCTGTGATATTGCCCTGTCGAGCCAGATTGTGCCCTTTTCTAACAAACGACTTGGCGTAGGCGCGATTAGCCTCGGCTTGGGGGTCAAGCGCAAGCGAGGGGTCTAATTCATTTGCGCGTTGAAACTGCTCGATGGCGGCGGTCAGGCTGCCTTCACCGGCAAGCTCTCTGGCTGCTGTAAGAAAGGCTGAGTCTATAGGCAGATTGTCGCACGTTCTGCCGTAAGGTTCGTCTCCAAAGAACTCCCGCCATTCCTTCACGGTTAAATTACGGGACAATCGACGACAAGTCTCTTCAATCAGTAAGTCTGTTGTAACCCGTGGTATTGATTTTCTGGTTCGCCACATACGGATGATGCCATCATCATTTCCGGTGATAATATGTTCAGAGTTTGGCGTAAAGTGGGCATACATCAACCCGGTAGCGTAAATAATGCGGGTACTCAGCACACCTGTGTTCGTCCAAAATAATCTTAAATCACCTCGGACTTCGGTGGAGGTCATAAGCAGCCAGCCGTCCGGGCTAAACTCAACGTGCATCACCCGATTTGCATGGGGGATTTGTAGTAATGGCGTCCCGGTGTTGAGATCCCAAATTCGGGCCATGCTGCCTCTATTGGTTTCGACGTCGCCGCTACCGGTTGCTAACAGTTTGTGGTCTGGACTAAAATCAACCGACCAAACCTCTGCTGTATGAGGCAGTTCTGTGACAATTTGTCCGGTATTAACATCCCACACGCGCACCACCTTGTCATTGCCTGCTGAGGCCATTAACTGACTATCCGGGCTGAAAGCTATATCATTAACACCCTCTTTATGATTAAACTGAAAAATCTCGGCCCCGGTTTGGGCATTCCAGACTCCCAGATTCGAGTCGGCGCGGCCAACCAGACGCCCAACGACTAACAATTGGTTATCAGGGCTAAATGTTAAATCCCAAGCGTCTGGTATATCAAGAACAACAATTTCTTTTCCGGTTAAAGTTTCGTACAGGCGTACCTTTTTCGGCCCATACCTGCGATTATCTGTGGCAACCGCAATACGGCTTCCATCAGAACTGGCTACCTACCACCAGACAACCACATCATCAATAACCCTAATTATCCTACCTGTCTCTGCTTCCCAAATGTTTACGGTCTCGTAATTATTAGATACAACCCATTGTCCGTTGTTGGCAAACTCGGTCGTCCAAACTCTGCCAGAGCCATGTTCTATTTGAGAACGTTGCTCTCCCGTTTCCAAATCAAAAACTTTGGCTAGGCCATCATCTCCGGCTGTGGCAAGCCATTTGCCGTCAGGGCTAATAGCCACGGTTCGCCCTCCAGTATCAAACTCCTTGACCGGTTTGTCCAGTTCCCTCAAGGCGTTTTGCAATGTGGGACTATGTGACTCAGAAACGCGGAAGGCTTCTATCGCTAATAAAGCCCCTCTCGTCGCCTCCCAACCTGTGCCTCTTAACAAGATTTGAGCATGAATGGCGATATTTTGTGCTTTTAGTTCCTGAAGATTCTCATATACGGCGGTGGCTGTAGCGGGCAGCAGATCAGGGCTTTGCAGTTCGGCTATAGCAGTGATCAGGCCTCCTTGTATTTGTTGTAGGCTCTTATTTAGTTTAGTTACTTCTGTAGCCTGCTTAAATGTATTGTTAATAACTACATCATAACTCTTTGCCTGTATTTTTTGTTGTACTTTTACTTGGGCCTGAAATGTAGCTGT
>JAJRVO010000059.1 GCA_024277275.1 Chloroflexota bacterium | reverse complement strand
TTTGTTGCTCACATCTATTCAATTTTTTAAGGTTCAGTCTCTTGACTAAATTTAGAACTTCTGTCTCATTTCAGAGCGCAGTAAATGGTAATTAGTAATTAGGGATTGGCTTAATAACCAATTACCATTTACCAATTACAATGTTGAGGGACAGTTATTTAATTCTCATTACTAAGTTATTAAATCAAACTGTATTTATGCAAAAAGGAGTCTAAAAATGGAATTTGTGTTTCAACGTTCTTATCGAGGCCCGCTGAAGGCCGTATTGCTGGATTGGGCCGGCACTACCATGGATTATGGCTGCTACGCCCCCGCTGTTGTATTTGTAGAAGTATACAAACGTAAAGGCGTACCCATTTCTATAGCCGAAGCCCGTGTGCCCATGGGCGCTCACAAAAAGGTACACATTCGCCAGATTTCGCAAATGGATACCGTATCTGAACGATGGCAAGAGGCCCACGGCCGTAAAACCAATGAAGATGATGTTCAGGAGATGTTTGAGGAATTTATCCCCCTGCAACTGGACTGTCTGGCTGATTACGCCGATTTGATTCCCGGCACATTAGACGCTATAGCCGATTTCCGGCAACGGGGATTAAAAATTGGCTCAACAACCGGCTACACCGGCGAAATGATGGAGCTACTCTTGGCGGAAGCCAAAAAACGAGGCTACGAACCTGACTCTACTGTGTGCGCCACCGATGTTCCCGCCGGCCGGCCTGAACCGTGGATGTGTACCCAAAACGCCATGAATTTGGGTATCTATCCCTTTGAGTCCATTGTAAAAGTGGGCGATACCCTGCCTGATATTGAAGAGGGCATAAACGCCGGTATGTGGACCATTGGCCTGACTAAAACCGGCAACGAAATCGGCCTCAATGAAGAAGAAATCAACAAACTGGATACCGATGTTCTGGAGCGCAAAATGGCACGCGCCCAGAAACGGATGTGGCAAAGCGGCGCGCATTACGTGGTAGACGGCATCTGGGATGTGCCTGCCGTGCTGGACGATATTAACGCCCGCTTAGCCAGAGGCGAAAGGCCATAGTGAAAGGAAACACAACAATTGATTAAAGCCATCACCTTCGACTTTTGGGACACGATTGTTAAAGACGATTCTGACGAGCCAAAAAGAGCCGCCGCAGGGTTGCCCGACAAGGCAGAAACTCGCTTACAACTCTTGACGGCAGAAATTACGCAGCGCTACCCCCAGATTACGGCAGAGCAAGTTAGAGAGGCTTTTGATTACGCCAATGAGCAGTTCCGTCATCATTGGAAAGTGGAATATTTTACGCCCACCGTCGCCCAACGATTTCAAGAGGTTTTTAACTTCCTCAAAATTAACCTGACCCCCGGCTTTAATGACGTTGTGCGTGAAATCGAGAATATGGAAGTAAAAATTTCGCCCGATTTTGCGCCGGGTATTCACACAGTTCTGGCAGAACTGGCCCAGGATTACAAACTGGGCATTATTTCGGATGCTATCCACACCCCCCGGTCGCGGGCTACGCGAAATTATGGAGCGAGAGGGTATACTGCAACATTTCAGCCATTCGGTTTTCTCTGATGAAGCCGGCGCATCCAAACCGGCGACAACCGTGTTTGAACAAGCCTCAGCCGGATTGGGCGTTCCCTTAAACCAAATTGTTCATATCGGCGACCGGGAAAGCAATGACATCTCCGGGCCGCTGACTATGGGTATGTCGGCCATTTTCTACACCGGCCTGATTGACCGGGGCAGCCAAAAATCTCTGGCCTCGGCCATCTGCCGGGATTATGCCGAGTTGCCGGACATCATCAGAGGGTTGGAATAAACAAACAGTTTCAGGAGGACGGCGATGGCGCAATCCAACAACCTTTCCCAATTTAAATCCGAGGGCGACATCAATCTCTCTCCGCACAGAACGGCCTGGCAAGCGAGTCAAATTGATGCCGAAACGCGCGCGCTCCTGGAAGAGGATGCGCGTTACTTTCTGCATCAATCGCTTTCAACCCCTTGTCTCAACGCCTTACGCCATTGTGAAGGCATCTACATAGAAGATTTGCAGGGCCAACGTTATATGGATTTTCACGGCAACAGCGTTCACCAGATCGGCTTTGCCAATCCGGCTGTCATCCAAGCCATCAAAAATCAGCTTGATGAACTGGCCTTTTGCACCCGGCGCTACACCAACCGCGTGGCTGTAGACCTGGCGAAAAAACTGGTCGAGCTTGCCCCCGACAATCTCAACAAAGCCCTCTTCTGTCCCGGCGGAACCGGGGCCATTGGCATAGCCCTAAAATTGGCCCGTCTGGCAACGGGTCGCCACAAAACCATTTCTATGTGGGACTCCTTTCACGGGGCCTCGCTGGATGCCATCTCTATTGGCGGTGAAGCCATTTTTCGCAGCGGCGCCGGTCCCCTCCTGCCCGGCGCCGAACACGTCCCTCCCCCCGACGAGTATCGCTGCTTGTGGGATTGTGGCAACCGTGGCGGCTGTGACCTGAAATGCGCGCGCTACATTGAGTACGTGCTGGAAAAAGAGGGCGATGTGGCCGCCGTCATTGCCGAGCCGGTACGCAGCGCCCCCTACATCCCCCGTGCTGAATATTGGCAAACCATCCGCCGCGCCTGTGACCGGCACGGCGCCCTGCTGATTTTTGACGAAATTCCCAATTCTCTGGGCCGAGCCGGAACAATGTTTACTTGTGAGCACTTTGGCGTGACGCCGGACATTTTGGTGTTGGGCAAAGGCTTGGGCGGCGGTATCCTGCCGATGGCGGCTATCATCGCCCGTGAAAATTTGGACATAGCCAGTGCCCGGGCGCTGGGTCACTACACCCACGAGAAAAACCCGGTCGCCTGTGCGGCGGCCCTGGCCACGTTGAATTACATTGAAGAAAATGGACTCATCGACAATGCGCGTAAAGTGGGTGCGTATGCCCTGGAGCGGATGCAAGCAATGATGGCCCAATACAAAATCATTGGCGACGCGCGGGGCTTGGGCCTGTTCTTGGGGCTAGAGTTGGTCAAAGATAGAGCGGGCAAAGAACGCGCTACCGATGAAGCCGAGCGCGTTATGTACAGCGCCTTAAGCAAAGGGTTGAGTTTTAAGCTCACAATGGGCAACATTATCACCCTGGCCCCACCCCTTACCATCACAGAAGCAGAAATGGGCCAGGCTCTCGACATCTTGACTGAATGTCTGGCCGAGGTCAGCAAAAACGAAAATGTAGCAACCTGAGTTCGGTTTAAGAAAGCATGTCATTCTGAGCGACCAACGGGAGCGGTCGCATCAAAGAGATGCGCAAATCCCTCAGAACTTGGCTTGCAATCGACGATTCGAGGGACACGTTTTGTCAATAGGCAATTTGGAAAAAGGACGTACAGGAATAAGGGTTCCGTGTCGAGGACGGACCTTGACATAATGATGTAAAATATAAAACCCAATCATGCCTATCATTCCGGTCATCCATAC
>JAJRVO010000632.1 GCA_024277275.1 Chloroflexota bacterium | reverse complement strand
CCTGGTCCGGGAGCAGCAAGTGCATACGGCCTGTCCCATATTGGGCTTGGGGCAGGTCGTGTAAACCAGATGTGTTCCCCCCAGCTAAGTGCGTCTGAAGGCTGGGTGGGGAACACAAAAACCGTCGGGGCAACCCCCTGACGGTTCAAAACATCCTCTATTGGGTGTGTAAGTCACCCTGTTTGGGGGCGGGAGAAGAATAATCATCATAAAAGGGGGGGGGCGAACTGCTCCTTTATCCTTATGTCAACTAACAGAAGTGATTTGTTGCTTTCTAATCCTTCCCAAGAAAGTATGTAACAGCGTCATTTTGTACGCCTATTTGCGAGTAAAAGTTATGTCAAAAATCAACGTAATTCAAGCTATTCGAGACGCCCTGAATGAGGAGATGGCAGCCGATGAGCGAGTCATCATTTTAGGCGAGGATGTGGGCCGGATTGGGGGCGTGTTTCGGGCCACTGATGGCCTGTGGCAGAAATATGGGGATAACCGGGTCATTGATATGCCTATTGCCGAGGCTGCCATTGTGGGCGCAGCCATTGGAGCAGCCCTCAACGGGTTGCGGCCCGTTGCCGAAATTCAGTTTGCCGACTATATCCACCCGGCTTTTGATCAAATTGTCAACGAAGCCGCCAAAATTCGGTATCGTTCAGCCGGTGGATTTCATTGCCCTATTGTTGTGCGTGCCCCGGCCGGCGGCGGCATTCATGGGGCGCTTTACCATTCCCAATCTGTGGAAGCCTATTTTTGCCACGCGCCGGGCCTGAAGGTGGTAGCCCCTTCCAATCCGTATGACGCCAAGGGATTGCTCAAAGCCGCCATTCGCAATCCCGATCCGGTAATCTATTTTGAATTCAAAGCAACCTATCGAACTGTTGAAGATGATGTGCCTGAAGATGATTATGTTGTGCCCCTTGGGGTCGCCGCCGTCAAGCGTCAGGGCCGGGACCTGACCCTTTTGACCTACGGCATGATGGTTCACGAGTCGCTCCAGGCAGCCGAGATGCTGGACAAAGAAAATGTCGATGTAGAGGTTATCGACTTGCGGACTTTGCTCCCCTTAGATCGAGAGACGATTCTGACCTCCGTCCGCAAGACGAGCAAAGCGCTTATTGTCCATGAGGCTAACAAAACCGGCGGTTTGGGGGCAGAACTGGCCGCCATCATCTCTGAAGAAGCCTTTGAATATCTGGATGGCCCCATCACTCGCGTTACCGGCCCCGATGTCCCTGCTATGCCCTTTGCTCCCACCCTGGAAGCCGCTTTTATGCCCAGCTCAGCTAAGATTGCGGATGCTGCTCGTAAACTTGCAGCCTACTAATCCGTCCACCCGGCCCGATTTGCTCAGACCCCGCCTCAAAGATTCAAACTGCCATCCGAATGTTTACTCTCCACCACCGAGGTCACAACTCACAGCTATTATTAACATCGCCCCGATCAACAGACAGGCAATATTCAAAGCATGCCTGGGCGCCTCGGTCGGTGTCAAAATCAATCGAGATTGTAAATGATCCTGAGTTGAGGAGTGCAGAATGAATTCTGCTTTTTGCCGGTATAGCGCTCTTAAGGCATAATAATACGTTTGTGTGCAAAATTTGTATTAACCTGAGTTCAATAATTAAGAAAAGACCCTAGAGGTTTATGGTTTTGGGTAAAGAAGCGTATTCTAACAAGCATTTTGGCGCCATAAATTCGCATTTCTTTAATAATAAACCTTTAGGGTCTGGAATTTTCGAACTGAGGTTACTAAAAACTGAGGAATAGATGTTAAAAGAAAGAACAGACCTAAGAAATATTGCTATTATTGCCCACGTTGACCACGGCAAAACCACCCTGGTTGACGCCTTACTCAAACAAACCCGCGTTTTCCGCGATAACCAGCAGGTGGTGGAACGGGTGATGGACTCAAACGACCTTGAGCGCGAGCGCGGTATCACCATTCTCTCCAAAAACACGGCCATTAATATTATCGACCCGCAAACCGCGCAACATGTAAAAATCAATATTGTCGACACGCCCGGCCACGCTGATTTTGGCGGCGAGGTGGAGCGCGTGCTCAACATGGTCGATGGGGTGTTGTTGCTGGTTGATGCCGCCGAAGGGCCAATGCCCCAAACGCGCTTTGTGCTGAAAAAAGCGCTGGAACTGGGACATCGAGCAGTAGTTGTCATCAATAAGATTGACCGAAAAGACGCCGACCTTGACCGGGTTCTGAATGACACGTTTGACTTGTTTATTGAACTGGGCGCTTCCGATGAACAGGCCGACTTTTCGGTGGCGTACACCGTAGCTACTGCCGGTAAGGCCGGGTTAACCCCGGAACTTGGCTCCGACCTGCAACCCTTGTTTGAAACCATCTTGCAACACATTCCCTGCCCTATGGTAGATGTTGAGGCCCCGCTGCAAATGCTGGTGACAACCCTGGATTACGACACCTACCGGGGACTGACCGCCATTGGCCGCATTTTTGCAGGCCGGATGGCAGCCGGTCAGTCGGCAGCCCGGCTGACGCAAGACGGCCAAAACATCTCCGAGCGGGTGCGCTACCTGTATGTTCACCAGGGTTTAGAGCGGGTTGAAGTTGAAGTGGCGGAGGCCGGTGAAATTGTGGCTATATCCGGCCTGGAGGCCATTGCCATTGGCGAAACTCTGGCCGACTCCGAAAACCCGGCGGCGTTGCCCGCCATTCGGGTAGAGGAACCCACCGTGCGGATGACCTTTGGCGTAAACACCTCGCCGTTTACCGGACGAGAAGGGCGGTGGAGTACATCGCGCAAGCTGCGTGAGCGCCTGGCAGAAGAGTTAAAACACAACATCGCCTTGCTAGTCGACGAAACAGATAGCGCCGACACCTTTATTGTGTCCGGGCGAGGCGAATTGCATCTGGCTATCTTAATTGAGACGATGCGTCGCGAGGGGTACGAGTTTCAGGTCTCCCGGCCGGAAGTCATTATCCGCGAGGGGCCGGACGGAGAGAAGCTGGAGCCATACGAAGAGGTCTTTATTGAAACCAGCCCCGAGACGGTTGGGGCCGTGGTGGAGATGCTGGGCAAACGCCGGGGCGAAATGCTAAGTACAGAAACCGCCGCCGACGGCACGGTGCATTTAACCTATCTGGCCCCAACGCGCGGCTTGCTGGGATTTCGCTATCAGTTTCTTACCACCACCCGGGGGATGGGGGTGATGCACAGCATTTTTCACGGGTACAGCCCGCTGGCCGGCCCTATCCACGCCCGCGCTCGTGGATCGCTGATAGCCTGGGAGACCGGCCCTACCACTTCTTTTGGTCTGGAAAACGGCGAGGGGCGCGGCGTGCTTTTTGTTGGGCCGGGTATAGATGTGTACGCCGGTATGGTTGTGGGCGAACACCAACGTCCCGGCGATTTGGAAGTAAACGTGTGCAAACGCAAACAGCTCAACAACATTCGTCAAGCCTTCCGCGATATCGGCGTCCGGTTAACGCCTCCCCGGCAGATGAGTTTGGACGAGGCCATTGAGTATCTGGCCGAGGATGAACTGCTGGAGGTTACGCCTAAAAATCTGCGTCTCCGCAAGCTAATTTTGGATAAAAACTTGCGCGCGCGAGAAACCAAACGGGTTAAACAAGCCGTAGGGGTGTGATTAGCTCAGTTGGGAGGATTCGGTAATTCAACGTAGCGGTCAAAAAGGACAAATGACGAACGACGGTAGATAAATGAAACGATAGCAGAGGGTTTTTATCGTTCGTCCATCGTCTTTCGTCCGGTTGAATAGAACCACCTAAACAATTACCGAATCTTCTCCGGTTCTTTCTCTGTTGCATTAGACCAATTATGGGCTACCAACTTAAGCCGCGACAGTGATGGTCGCGGTTTTGAAACCGCGACCGGTATTTTGCCGACTTAAGTCGGCGTAGGGTGGGTTACGGTTGAATAACCGTAACCATCGTGTCTCGGCTTAAGTGGATAGCCCCAATTATGCCTTGCCCGTAGCGTGCCATTTGCGCAAGGTGCGGCGCATAACTTTGCCGGTTGTGGTTAGGGGCAAAGAGTCGACAAAGGCGATTTGGCGGGGATATTCGTGGGCGGACAATCGTACCTTGACATGCTGCCGGAGGTCTTTGACCAGAGCGTCGTCCGGCTTAACCCCGTGGGTGGGGACGATGTAGGCTTTGACAACCTCGTTACGTTGTTCATCCGGCACGCCGATGACCGCCGCCATTTGCACGGCTTTATGCGATAACAGGCAATCTTCAATTTCCCCCGGCCCAATCCGATACCCGGCGCTGTTGATGACGTCGTCGTTGCGGCTGACAAATCGGATGTAGCCGTCATCATCCATCACCCCAGTATCGCCCGTAACCAGCCAGTCGCCGGTGAACTTGTCTTTGGTGGCCTCCGGGTGTTGCCAATATTCCAGGAACATCACCGGGTTGGGACGTTTGACCGCGATTTGCCCCACTTCTCCGGGCGACATCGATTCCCCCTCGTCGCTAATAATTGCCAGTTGATGACCCGGAACCGGACGGCCAATAATGCCCGGTTTAGACTCCATAATTTGGCTGCAAGAGGAGACAATCATATTACATTCGGTTTGGCCGTAGAACTCATTGATGGTCAGGCCGAAGGTTTTGCGTCCCCAGTCCAGCAACTCTACGCCCAGAGTTTCGCCGCCGCTGGCAATGGTGCGTATCTGGTAGCTGTAGCGTTTTTCCGGGTCTTTGACCGTGCGCATCATTTTTAGGGCGGTAGGCGGCAGAAAAGTGTTGCGTATCTTAAAGTCGGCCAGGAACTGGAAGGCTTCTTCCGGGTTGAACTTGGCAAAGCGGTGAGAGACCACGGTAATGCCGTGATGCCAGGCCGGCATTAGCACGTCGTACAGGCCGCCAATCCAGGCCCAGTCTGCCGGGGTCCAGATGCGGTCGCCGGGTTGGGGAAAGAGGTTGTGCGACATCTCCACGCCGGGCAGGTGTCCCAGCAGGGTGCGGTGGGCGTGCAACGCGCCTTTGGGCGGGCCGGTAGTGCCGGAGGTGTAAATAATCAAGGCGGGTTCATCGGCCTGAGTCTGAACCGGCTCAAAGTCGACACTGTGCCCGGCCAACTCGGTATGAAAATCCAGGCTGCCGTCAAATGCGCCGTCAATGGTCAAGACCAGCTTGAGGTCGGGCAAACCGGCCCGAATTTGCTCCAGTTTAGCCGCGCCGGTAGCATTGGTGATGACGGCTTTGGCTGCGCTGTTGCCCAGGCGATACTCCAGAGCATCGACGCCAAACAGGGTAAAGAGCGGAATGGCAATAGCCCCAATTTTGTAAATGGCGACGTGGGCATAGCCCGTTTCCGGGGTTTGCGGCAGCAGCACGCCCACGCGGTCGCCCGGTTCAATACCGTGCGCTTTAAGTAGATTGGCCGTTTGGTTAGACAACCGCTTGATATCGCCAAAGGTAAACTCCTGAATAGCCCCATCGTTGGTTTTGTGAATTAAAGCCACGCGCTCCGGCTCGCTGTCGGCCCATTTATCGCAAACGTCCACACCGATGTTGTACTTTTCCGGAACCTCCCAGCGAAACTTTTGGATTAACTCGGCATAGTTATTGGCTTTTGGAAGCATTGATTTTTTCTCCTACTTTCTTTTTCCAAGATTACAAAACAAGGTTGCAAGGTTGCAGGGTAGCAGGGTAGCAAGGTAGCAGGGTAGCAGGGTGACGCCCCATTATTTTTTTGCAACCTTGCAACTTTGCAACCTTGTAACTTTGCAACCCTGCAACCTTGTTCGGTAAATCTGTCGATGTAAAAGCCTAAACGCTACTCGCCCCGCACGCGCCGAATCTCGAAGACGACCGGATTCCAGGCATCGGGGCAGGCGTGGGTGGCTACGTCAGGGTCATCTAACCAGGGAAAGGTGGCGTCGTGTCGCATAGCAAATACTTTGGGCAAAAAGCTGTATAGCGCGTGCATGCATATCTTGCCCTGAACCGTTTCGCCGTCAAAGACAACTTCATCGCCCACTTTGTGGCCGGCAGAGCAGCAGCCCTCTTGCTTGATTACTTTGGCTATAATGGTGAATTCGTTGTTTTTGCTTGATTGGTCGGTCATAGTCGCCTCCTTGTATAATAATGATGACTGATGAATGATGAGTTTTGTTAGCCCCTCAGCCGGTCAGCTAAAAACTAAAGCGCTGATTAACCCTTAACCTGAGCCAGCAACTTTCCGGCTGCCGTGCCCAGCATCATCGTGTCGACTCCGGCTACGATGAGCGTGTAGCCGCGTTCAATGTAGGGCTTAACCGCTTCAGCCGATATCCCGAAAACCCCCAGCGGAATCCCCGCCGCCTGACACGCGTCTGTCACGCGCCCTATGGCTGCAACAACCTCCGGGTGTTCTACCTCGCCCAGCCGGCCCAGACTGGCAGAGAGGTCATAAGGGCCTATCAACACGCCATCTATGCCTGCCACCTGAACAATGGCTTTAATGTTCTCCACTGCCTCAATATGCTCGGCCTGTATAACCACGGCGACATCCTGGTTGGCGCTTTCTATATATTCTTGAAACCCCATTCCATAACCGTGCGCCCGGCCCAACCCCACCCCGCGAGTCCCCACCGGAGCGTACTTTGACCAGCGCACTACTCGCTCGGCTTGTTCTGCTGAGTTGACCATCGGGGCGATGATTCCGGCTGCTCCAATATCAAGCGCTTTCTTGATCAAAACCTCTTCACTGGCCGCCAGGCGAATCAGGCACGGCATTTTTGACCCCGCGCCTTGTAAAACCCTCTGGATATCCAAAGCCGCAAAGGGAGCGTGCTCGGCGTCGATAAAGAGCCAGTCAAAGCCTACGCCGGTCAAAATCTCGGCCACTTCCGGCGAACCAAACGTGACCATTGTGCCGACCAGTAGCTCGCCTGATTGTAGTCTCTGTCGAAATTGATGTTCCATTGATTGGTTGACCTCCAAGAAGTAATTATTGTTCCAGAGGTGGTTCATACGGTACGGGAATTGACTTTCAGTACTTACGCAGTTTAGAGCAGAATTAGCTGAATGCGAGAATTTTATTCTAATATTCTGCCGATTCTGCTCTAAATGAGGCACAAAACCGTATACTGAACGGCAACTGCGTAAGTACTGGACTTTAAACTTTTGATGAATGACCATTGAAGGACGACCAAAAAACCCGAATACCGGATTTTTCGTTTCACCTTGTTCACCTCGTTCCGACGGGGACCGTCGGAATGCAGCCGGAACGATCCTGCGTTCCAGATTATCACGGCGCTACTATCGTGCAAGATACCGAATCTTCTCGATTACAGAACAAACAGCAACAATCTCAAAACCTCAAAATAGTCGCGTGTCTCGAACTGAATTGCGTGTGGCTCTTTTAGACCGGCTCCGGGGAAAAAAGAGGCTCGAAAAGCCCTGGCGTGATCCTTGTAGCCAATCTCAACGGCAAATTGCTCCGGCATTTCAAGCCGGCACCTGCTTACATCGCCCGTCAGCGCCGTCCGCACCGCATCACGCGTTTTTTCCTGGGCCAGATGGGGATGAATATTAATGGTCGAGTTCCCCACGCCTTCTTTAACCGCCACCGTGGCGATATCGGGAATAAGAGCTTCCGCATCCCGACACAGACCGGCGTCGCCCGAAACGAACACCACCGGCACATCAGGGCTGTTCAGTTCTCACCAATCGCTGGTGATTTTACCGCCAAGAACGCCAAGATCGCCAAGATTTTTATAAATTCTTTGCGTCCTTGGCGTTCTTGGCGGTTCAAAAAATACACCGCATCTTAGAACTGAACAACCCT
>JAJRVO010000631.1 GCA_024277275.1 Chloroflexota bacterium | reverse complement strand
GTTAATCTAACTTTCCACGTTTCTAAACCATGCCACTTGATCATTTGGCAAAGTTCATTATAGTCTACAAGAGGGGCAATTATCTGATTTGTTACAAAAAGCACAAAAAGTACTATATGCGACTGGGTTTTCAGTTGCTAAAATGTAAATGTATTGTTGGTTATATAGGTTTAGTTTTTAAGCGCTCTGGGTGTCTTCTCAAAAATTTGGGATGATTTACAAGGTTATGGTCATTTCAGCCGCAAAAACCTTGCAGATCTAAAACCGGTTCAAAAATCGCCGAGGAGAAAGGCCTTGTAAGTTTTAACCTGAATTATTTTGAGCGGGTACGGAGATTTGCATGATTAAAATTACGCAGTTACCCATAGGCATCAGGGTAAAAATGATAGTTGCTTTGGGTCTGGTGACAATACTGACGCTGGGTATAACTTTTTATTGGATGGCAAAGTACCAGGAAGACCAGATTATTCAGCAAACCCATACCCAGGCCAAAGCCCTATTTGATCACATGATCTTAACCAGAGCCTGGATTGCGTCTTATGGCGGCGTTTTTGTTTCAAAACGCGATGATGCTGAAGACGCGCCCTATCTTGCAAAAATCCCCGGCTCTAACATTGAAATTGAAAGTATAAGCGGGCAAATCTATACCTTTCACAACCCGGAAACAGTAACCCGAGAACTTTCTGAGTTTGGGACGGAGCATGGAGAAAACATTAATTTTCACGTTGCCAGCCTGAAGCCGGTTAACCCTAACAGCGCTCCTACCAAATGGGAAGCCGAAGCCTTACGCAGTTTTGAGCAAGGCCGGCAAGAGGCTTCAACTATTGCATTTGAGAATGGTGTTGAAACCTATCAGTATATGGCCCCCATGGTGGTAACAGAAGATTGCCTGCCTTGCCATAAAGCGCAGGGTTATAAAGTTGGCGATATACGGGGCGGCATTAGCGTTAGCATGCCTTTTACCAAGGCCAGAACCGCAATCAATAATACCTTCTGGCAATTTTTTCTCACCGGAGTTGGGACAACCATTACAGGTATCATTATTATTTATGTGTCGGTCAATCTCCTGATGCTTAGCCCCTTAAGGAAGATAGAAGAGACAGCCCGCGAGATTAGCCAGGGCCGGTTAGAGCAACGCGTTCCGGTTCGCACCCAAGATGAGCTTGGCAGCCTGGCTCAATCCTTTAATCACATGACCGACCAGTTGCAAAGGGCTTTGGAAATTTCCGAGCAACTGGTGGCCGAACGCACCAAACGTCTGGAAGCTGTGGCTACGCTCAGCGGGCATTTAAATGCGATCCTCGATTTTGACCAGTTGCTGGTTGAACTGGTCAATCAGGTTAAAGAGAGATTTGGTTATTATCACGCCCATATCTACCTGCTTGACCATCAGCGGGAAAAGCTGGTTGTGGCCGAGGGAACTGGTAAAGCCGGCGCGGAGATGAAGACCCGGGGCCACAACATTGCTCTAAACGCTTCGACCAGTTTAGTGGCCCGCGCTGCCCGCACCGGCCAAATTGTTAAGATTGACAATGTGCAAGAAGCAGAGGATTGGTTGCCCAACCCTCTTTTACCCAATACCTATTCTGAGATAGCCGTTCCCATTATTTTAGACGGCCGGGTAACCGGCGTGCTGGATGTGCAGCAAGATAAAGTGGCCGGTCTGGATGAGGGCGACGCCGATTTGCTCCGTTCTCTGGCTAATCACGTAGCGGTTAGCCTAACCAATGCCCATTTATTTGAGCAAACTCAAGTGGCTCTGGCCGAAACAGAAAAACTTTATAGCATCAGTCAGCAGATGATGTCGGCTAAAACTTTATCGGACCTTGTGGCCGCAGTTGCCGAAGGCTTGGCAATTCCGGCAATTAGCCGGGCAATATTGCTTGTTTGTGAATACAATGCAGCGGGCAACGTAGAAACCCTGAAATTAAGCGCCAGTTGGTACAGCGGATACGGGACGCCTCCCAGACCTCTGGGTACGCGTTATTCTTGGGCCACCCCTACCGTTGTCAATATGGCGCTTACCTCTGAGCCGCTTTTCTTTGATGATGTCCAAGAGGATGAACGAGCCGACCCGATTACAATAGAAGGCGCTGAACAACGAAATGTGCGGGCAATGATTGTATTACCTCTGTTTAGCCAGGGACGGCAAATGGGGGGGCTAATACTTTTGGGGGAAGAGAAGTATCACTTTACCAGGCAAGAGGTACGCCCCTACTTTTCATTAGTTGGGCAGTTGGCCGTTGCGGTAGAAAACCAGTATCTATTTGAACAAACAAAACAGCGGGCGCTTGAGCTAGAGGAAGCGCGAAACTTTTTGGATTCAATTGTAGAAAACATTCCCTCGATATTGTTTGTCAAGGATGCTCAGGATTTGCGGTTTGTTCAGTGGAACAAGACGGCGCAAGAGTTAACGGGTCGTACGCCAGAAGAGATTATTGGGCAGACCGGCTATGACTTTTTGCCGGATGAGCAAGCTGAACAGTGGTTGGCTAGAGACCGAGAGGTTTTGTCTGGAAGCAAGTTAATGGATATTGCCGAGGAATCCGTCCGAACCGTCAATCAAGAGGTGCGGCTGCTGCAAATGCGGAGAGTGCCAATTATGGGGGCAGGCGGCGAGATTAAATATTTGTTAGGTATTTCAGAGGATATCACCAAACGTAAACAAGCCGAAGCAACACTAAAGCAAGCCAATGAAGATCTGATTAAGTTAAATGCCGATAAAGACAAATTCTTTTCTATTGTAGCTCATGATTTAAGGGGACCATTCTCGCCCGTGGTAGGTATATCACGGTTACTTATGGAGACTGCCCATGAGGCTACAGATGACGAGATTAAGACTTTGTGCGCAAGTATCCATCGCTCAGCCCAAAATGTTTACAGCTTGCTTGAAAATTTGTTGCAATGGTCAAGAGTGCAAAGCGGGCATATGCCTTATGAGCCAACCACTCTCAACTTAAAAGATATAATGGAACACTGTGTTTCGTTATTGTTGGTGAACGCAGCGGAAAAAGAGATTACCTTGCAAAACAAATTGACAAAAGATTTGTTTGTATATGCCGACAAAAATATGCTAAATACAATTATGCGCAACCTGACAATAAACGCGCTCAAATTCACTCCGCAAGGGGGACAAGTGACACTCTTGGCCACATTAGACAATTCCTCATTTGTCCAGGTATCGGTGTCGGATACCGGCGTAGGTATGAGTCAGACAAATATTGAAAAATTGTTTAAGATAGAAGTAAGCCACAGTACATTAGGTACAGCCAGAGAAAAAGGCACGGGGTTGGGCTTGATTATTTGTCAGGAAATGGTCGAACAAAATGGAGGTAAAATTTGGGTTGAAAGTGAATTGGGCGCGGGGACAACCGTTAAGTTTACAACGCCGCTTGATAGCTCGTCTTTGACCATGTCTTTGCTTGAGATGGAGAGAATTTACAACAAAGATGAGGGTCAGCCTAAAGTTACAGAAGATTTCGATTCCCCGCGTATTTGACAAAAAAGATACTCGCCTCTACAATTGTTATGTCATTCTATTATGTAAATTAAAATAGCCTTCATTTAGGAATGCGGCTTATGTTTGGCAAACGGAATGTAGAGAACCTAAGCGTTGAAGAATTAGAGCGAATGTTGCTTGTTAAAAAGCGGCAATCTCGGCTAGACCGTTTTCAACGGCTTTCTCAAGAAGGCCGCTCTATAAATGAGGCGTTGCTTGGAACAACCTCTACCAAGCAGCCCTTAACAGGTTTTTCCCCCCAGCCCAAGCAGGCAAACGGTCCCGCCGCCGAGGGCATTCAAGCTACGCTAACTAAAAGCAAAACAACCAAAAAACAAAAAACCGACGCCCCTCCCAAAGAAAAAAGTCGCTCCAAAAAGATTGTGGACGCTATGCTCTTGAGCTTGGAAGTTGTGGCTTTGGCGGGGTTGGTGGGGGTATTGGTAGCCTCTTATTTTAACCTGAGAGAGCTAAATGATGAAGTCTCGCTGGCTCAGCAGAGTGTGGTAGAGCGGCAAGCGGCCCCTACGCCAACGGCAGCGCCGCCCATTGCTTTGGCCCGTTTGCCCGGCGGTCACTCGCCACCCACCTCGCCCGGAGGGGCCGTGCCAGATATTCCTGCTCATCTGCAACATTGGGTTCAACCCAGTTCTTCCTCAACAGCCAACTTTGCAGCGGGCGCCATTGACGTAGAACCGCAAGACTCAGCTTTGCCCACGCGCATTGTAATTCCCAAAATCAATGTCAATGCCCCTATTGTGGATGGGATAGGCTGGGAAGATTTAAAGAAAGGCGTTGGTCATTTGCCGGGTAGCGCCAACCCCGGCGAGCGAGGAAATCTATACCTGGCCGCTCACAACGATATTTACGGCGAGATTTTTCGCTACCTGGAAGATTTAGAGATCGGCGACGAGTACTTTATCTACGCCGGTGAGGAAGAGTTTCATTACGTGGTCAAAGAAAAACGCATTATTGATCCAACCGAAGTAGAAGTTATGCTCCCAACCACCGAACCTGTGGTTACGCTACAAACCTGCTATCCCTATTTGGTCGACACACACCGGCTGGTTGTTATTGGCGAATTGGCTGAATAATCGGTCGAGTGATATAATAAAACCTCATTCAATAAAAAAATCTCACCGGAGATTGCCCGGTGAGATTTTATTTGGTAGAGAGATATGGCTAAATCAAAAAAATCGCGTCGCGCCCGACGCCAGGAAATTGAAAAACAAAGACAGAAAACAGCCGACGCCGCTGTAACGCCCGAAGTTGCGCCTGCGGTTGAAGCCCAACCAACGCCTGAAGCGGTCGAAGTTGCCCCATCGCCGAAATTTAATCGCAAAGCTGTAAATTTTGCTCAAGAGTACTTTTACGTTTACACCGAACTGCGCAACATCTTTGTTATTGCAGTAATTATGTTCATCATTATGGTGGGCTTGTTGTACGTGGTTTAATACGTTCTCAGTCGGATTTTTGTCTGTTGAGGTATTTTCTCAAAAATTCGGGAATATTGATTAACAATGGAAGATTGGAGGATTGGACAATTTTACCGACCATCCAATCTTCCAGCCTTCCAGCTTTTCAGAGTATCAGACCAAATTATTGAGAAGGCACAATTTATCTCAAACAGTCCCCCGTTACCTCATGAGCTACGGCCCTAAAAATTCCCCAATCTGCAAATTTGCCCTGAAGTAAGCGCAACTGCCAGGCAACCTCAAACAATAGCTCCGCCGGTGTAGCCCGAAAGCCCGTAATAGCTTCGTTAGGATCGGTGGGGTGGGGAACGCCGCGTGATGGCGTTGTTAAAAAAACATAAGAAGCAAAGGGCAGCGTGTGACCATTGTCGCGAAAATTGTAGGTAATCACGGCCAGGCAGCGATCAATTCTGACTCGAAACCCGGTTTCCTCCTCAACTTCTCGCCGGAGCGCCTGGTGGGGTACTTCGCCGGGTTCAAGCCCGCCGGTCATCAGCCGGTACACGCCCCTGGGAAAAGACGCCTTAGTGTGCAACCATATTTGGCCCGCTTCATTGGGTATCACCATGACCACCTCGCCCCGGCGAGGTTTTTTTCTGCGCATCTTTCTGAGCATGTTAGACATTGCTTCTGTTGACACAGACACGTCCACATGGCGTTGACGAAATGAGCCAAAGCGACCTTGTAGCATTTTCAACAGCTCTTTGTTGTAAATCCCCCGGAAAAATGGATCGCTGGTTTTAATACCGCCGCTATATGCGCCATTTTGTTGACTGATCATCTTTTCACCCGATAAATTAGACCACTATATATTGTGTATCAGTTAAAACCCAACACAATATATAGTATACCATTATTGTGACAATTTACAACCCGTTCTTATGACCATCCCCATTTTAGCTGCCACAATCCAATTTGCCTTGTCCCTATTTATAAAAAAAGCCCCGCTACCAAACAGTAGCGAGGCTTGTCAACCGGCTTCAATGGATTACACTTCCAGATAAACCTTCCACGCTGCCGGAATTTCCCCGGAAGCAACCAGGTAACCAACGCGAGGAATCTTCGGCTCCCAGCGAAGGGGCATCCCGGCTTCATGCGGAGTGCGGCCCCCCTTGCGCGTGTTGCAAAATGGGCAAGCGCAGGCAGTGTTACCCCAACTGTTTTTGCCGCCCCGGCTGCGCGGGATGAGGTGATCAACGGTAAAGTTGTGCTTGTTAAGCAACTGACCCCGCTGACGCTGACCCGCCCGGATACCACAGTAGATGCAGCAATAGCCATCTCGCTGCAACACCCCTCTACGGGTCCAGCGCGCGCCTCGACGCGGCACGTTGATGTAGCGCCGCAACCGGATAACGGTAGGGATACGCAGCACATTTGAGGCCCCCCGAATGATCATCGCCTCCTCGGTAGCCGCATCAACCCGACCACGCAGCATCAGCGACATTGCCCGGCGTTGTGGAATAACGGCCAGAGGCTCATAGCTTGCGTTTAAAAGTAGTACTGCCATAGTATTTGCCTCCCTCTTGTTGGGGATACGCAGTGACAATTTACATAAAAATTATACTAGTACACGGCGGCGTAAATCCTTCGGTAGTTTATGGAGTGAAAAAGTGCACTTTTTCACTCCATAAACTAAGCACCGCGCTGCTTGTAACTACCGAAAGACTTCCGCCAAGCTGTACTAGCAACTTGATAAAATGTGAAACACAGTGCGTGAATTTTTCCACAAAAAGACTGGTTCCCAACTAAAATTAAACATACCTCTATCATTTTGAGTAAACCTGCTCTGCATCTATTTTGCCCTTTGCCAGAGCTTCATCCAATAGAGCCACGTCACCCTTTCTTTTGAAATGCAAGGCCGCATAATTTCGTTGCGCCATAGAGCCGTTGAAAAGGTAGTGTTTTATTCTTTCAACTTGAGCTACAACTCCATAAAGTCGTCACAAATAAAAAACGCGGGCTGCAAAGCCCGCGTGTCGATAACAAAACAGAAAATTAGCGTTACGCCTGTTTCTCCTTTTTGTTGCAGGGAGACGCGGGCTGGAGTAAACGGACAATTCTCAGACTCGCCATTGGCCAGTCTAAGCAACCGTTGTATTCCATATTTGAGTTTGTTGAATGTTGTTTTGATATAAACATTTCTTGCGCCCTGAGGTCACAATGAATTTTTTGGAAATTTTAGTATTTGCACCATATAACTTAGCACAAATCAATTTGCTTGTCAACCCCAAAAATTCTTAAACTTCCGGGCAATGCTTGATAACGGTATCAAAAATATGGTATAATGTTGGTGTACTGTTGGTAATACCAAGAGCACACCAGGCTATGGAGTAATAAAATGATGGAGTTGGGAGAGGAACATTCAGGAGATAGCCTTAAGCGGCCGGGGCCTCAAAAGCCGGTCTATACTCAGGTTGTCGAGCACATTCACCAGTTAATCAAGCAAGGCGAACTGGCTCCGGGCGACCAGTTACTCCCGGAACGCGAGCTGGCCGAGAGACTGGGCGTTAGTCGCACCTCGGTGCGGCAGGCGTTAGCCACCCTGGAGGGTAGGGGCATTATAGAGATTACACCCAGAGATGGAGCCTACGTGCGTAAACGAAGTCTGGAGGATGTGCTGACTTCACTGACAGAGGTTTTGTTTCAAGAATGGGAGCAAGTAGCCCACCTGTTTGAAGTTCGCCGGATTATTGAGACTCAAGCCGCTTGCCTGGCGGCAGAGCGTCGCACCGAGGCGGACGTGCGGCATCTCCGCGCTCTAAACCGGCAATTTGAGTCCGACCTGCATCGTGGGGATTTGGCTTTTGAGGCTAACACCCGTTTTCACATCGGCATTGTTGAAACCGCCAAAAACCCGTTACTCACTGAGATTATGTCGACATTATTGACGGCCACCATAGAGGTTTATGCCAAAGCTCGGCAGCAGAGCTTGTCAGTCACGCCCAACCTGTCCCAATTTGTGGATGAACATGAACGAATCGTCGACGCCATTGACCGGCAAGACCCTGAGCTTGCCGCCAACCTGATGGCTAAGCATATCGACGATGCCCGCAAACGTATAGCAACAATTGTAGAGGAAGAATTAAAGAAAGGAGCTTAAAATGTCATTGCTTGTAGCTGATGCAAAGGTATCATCTGGAACAACCGAAAAATTTTATCAAGTATTGACCCCGGCAGGCGAGGTAGTTGGCTCCCTGCCTGACTTATCCGCCGATGAAATGGTCGGCTTCTATCGCTGGATGGTCTTGGGGCGACGCTTTTCTAACCGCATGGTGGCCCTCCAACGCCAGGGCCGGATGGGGACGTTTGCTACCCTGAACGGGCAGGAAGCCTCTGCCGTGGGGTTGGCCGCCCCCCTTAAACCGGAAGATTGGCTGGTGGCCTCGTACCGCGAGAACATCAGCCATATGATGAAAGGCGCGCCGATGCCGGCTATCATGAAGCAGTGGGGCGGGTATATTACCGACGATTACGCCTATGGCTCCAACTGCCCGCCGTTTCAGGTTGTGCTTGGCTCACAAACACTGCAAGCGGTTGGCGTTGCTCAGGCAATCAAGTACAATAAGGAACAAAGGGTGGTGGTGACGACCATTGGCGACGGGGCGACCTCGGAGGGCGACTTTAACGAGGCGCTTAACTTTGCCGGTGTCTTTAAAGCGCCGGTCATTTTTGTGGTGCTGAATAACGGGTGGGCCATCTCGACGCCGCGCCGGCGACAAACCGCCGCCAAATACATCGCCGACCGGGGCATTGGCTTTGGCATCCCCGGCTACGTGGTTGATGGCAACGATGTGCTGGCGGTTTATCAAGTTGTCTCCGATGCCGTGGATAGAGCCAGAGCCGGCGACGGCCCAACGCTGATAGAAGCGGTAACTTACCGGATAAACGCCCATACCACCGCCGATGACCCAACCCGGTATCGCTCCCAGGCAGAAGTGGAAAAATGGGTCAAACGCGACCCGATTACTCGCTTTCGCAAGTTCCTGATGGCGCGTGATATGCTGACCGAAGTCGAGGAGAAGGCGCTTTGTGACGC
>JAJRVO010000630.1 GCA_024277275.1 Chloroflexota bacterium | reverse complement strand
GAGTGGTACGGCTTTTTCCAGCGTCCCCGCGCCGCCGGTAATTTTCAGGCCATTTATGATGAAGGTTACGATGAAGGGGTAGTCCGCGCTTACGACAGTCAGGTTACTCAGGGAGCCAAATTCTTTGCCTTTGGTTCCGGCCCCCAAGCCATTTCGCCCGACCTCTACACTGACGACAACTCCAGCTACGTTGAAATTCACGGCGGCGTCGCCCCCACCTTTGCCGATACGCGCCGTCTTGAAGCGGGCGCGTCAATTAGCTGGTCCGAGCGCTGGTATCCGGTGGCCGGACTGGGCAGCCTGACCTGGGCCAATGAACAGATTGCTCTTTATCTGGAGGACTCGGCGGATAATACGCGTTTGCACGTTGCCGCCTCTCAACCGGCTGCGGACGTGCGAGTCCTATTACTGCGTCGCGCTAATAACGAGGTTTTGTACGAGGCCGGCGGCTTGAGTATTGAGCCGGGACAACCTTTTCACTCAACCCAACTTCAGTTGCCCGGCCTGGATGCAGAGGCGATGTCGGTACTGGTTTATAGTGGCGACACGTTATTGGGCGCTTACCAGTACGATGGCGGCTCTATCTTTACCCCGACGCCCGGCCCCACTCCGACGCCTGGCCCTAGCTCAACGCCTGTTCCCACCCCTGCCTGGCAAGGCCGGTTAGTGCGCACAACGCCCTTTAACGGTTGGGCCAGTATCGTCCGTATCTGGGTTCGCAATCAAGTGGGTTTGCCGGTTACGCTGGCTACCGAGAGCGGCGACTGGCAAGTGGTGGGCTACACCGGCACAAAAGCCGAGTACGGCATCGACGCATTGGAGTTTGCGCCCCTTGCGCCCGGCGCTTACCTGATTACCCCCGCCGGCCTGAACACCAGCTTCCGTCTGGATTTACAGCCGGGTACTATTGCCGAAGTGCTTTTTGAGGAAACCACAGCCCCTTCGCCAACCCCATTGCCGACAGCTACCCTCACCCCCACCCCATCTTCCCCCTCTGCAACTCCCACCGCCACACCCACTCCCTCACCTACGGCGACATCTCTCCCCACCGCGTCTCCCACGTATACGTCCACCGCTACGCCAAGCCCAACTGCCACCACGCCTCTGCCGCCAACCTCATCTCCAACGCCGACCCCGACCCCAACGGTCGCCGCCGCTCCCAACTGGACAGGCCGAGTCAGGAGGATTGTGCCGATTAACGGCTGGTCAAGCGTTGTCCGCATTTGGGTGATGGATCATCCCCCCACATCGGTCACAATATCGAGTGTGTTTTGGAATTGGCAGCAAACAAATTGGACCGGTACCAAGCTAGAGTACGGCCCGGATGCCGTAGAGTTTGCGCCGGTTGCTCCCAGTCGCTACCTTGTGAGCGTGCCGGAGATAGAGGCTCAGTTTGAGTTCGACCTTTTCCCCGGAACCATCGGTGAAATTGTCTTTGAGCAGACCGCTCCGCCTCAGCCAACAGCCACGCCAACTGCCACCCCTACCTCAACGCTCTCCCCAACGCCCATAGCAACCAATACGCCTACATCTACCCCAACCGCTACGCCGGTTGCAACCGCTACGCCGGTTGCAACCGCAACGCCAACTTCATCGCCAACTGCCACTCTGTTGCCCACAACTACCCCAACCCCGCAGCCTTCCGCAACGGCCACTGTCACCCCCTCTCCAACTATGCCAACATCCACGCCGACCCCCACCCCATCGCCAACCGTTACCCTGACACCCACCTCAACCCCATCGCCAACCGATACAGCGACGCCCACTTTAACCCCATCCATTACGCTGACACCCACGCCGACGCCAACAGCCGGCGCTACGCCAACTCCAGAGTGGCAAGTGCGTGTTCCCAGCAATGAGACGGTGTCAAGCAACTGGTTTTCTGTCATCAGGACCAGCGTTGAAGGTAAAGTGGGTATGCCGGTGCGAATCACAATAGTCACCGATGGCTCCGGGTCCTGGAGCACCACCTGTTTAACCGGAACCAAGCCGGAATTTGGCCCTTACTTTTGTGAATTTTCACCCCTTATTCCGGGCCAATACAGAATTTCGCCGGAGGGGCTTGATGTTGCTGCCACGGTAGAAGTAGGTCGCGGCGCTGTGGCCGTTGTGATTTTTGAGAGGGATTAACGGCATGGACAAACGCAAGCAAACCGGCCAACAGGGCGAAGATATTGCCGCTTCACACCTCATCGAAAAAGGGTATAAAGTTGTTCAGCGCAACTGGCGTTGTTCGGTGGGAGAGTTGGATATCATTGCGGAGAATGGAGATACCCTGGTTTTTGTCGAGGTACGTACCCGGAGCAGTCGCCGCTTTGGAAGCGCCGAGGAGAGCATTACCCCGGCCAAACGAGCCAGGCTGGTAGAGTTGGCCCACGCCTACCTGCAAGAAGACGAATCCGACCGTTCCTGGCGCATTGATGTGGTAGCGGTTCAACTTGGGCCGGGGCTGCCGCAGATAAATCATATTGAAAACGCGGTGGGGTGGTGAAGGTTAGCTCGTAATGTCTCCAGCGCCAATTATCTCTTTAACCACCGCCTTATGGATATTGTAGGCCCTTTGTCCAAAGCAAACTAAAACTACCCGCTCTATCTGGCTCCCCTTTTCAAGGAATTGTTTAATTTCTGTCACCGCTATTTTTGCGGCTCGCTCCATAGGGAAGCTGTACACCCCCGTGCTAATCGACGGAAAAGCGATGCTTTTAATATCATTTTGCTCGGCCAGGGCCAGGCTGTTTTGGTAACATTGAGCCAACAGGTTATCCTCGTCTTGATTGCCGCCTTGCCAAATTGGGCCAACAGTATGGATTACCCATTGGGCCGGCAGGTTGTAACCGCTCGTGATTTTGGCCTGGCCTGTAGCACAGCCGTTTAGCCGGCGACATTCGGCCAGCAGGCCCGGCCCGGCGGCGCGATGGATGGCTCCATCTACCCCACCGCCGCCCAGCAACGCGTTATTGGCGGCGTTTACAATGGCATCAACATGTTGTATGGTGATATCGCCTTCTGCAACTGCTATTCTATTAAGCATCTATAACCTCTTCATTCAATAATCTGTTTATCGTTTGGGCCAATCTTTTAAGGTCAAGCGGCTTTTGTATCCAATCTGCAATGCCCCGGGTAAGCGCCTCTTTTGAGCCTCTATTCAGAGGGTAGCCGGTTAAAGCAATCACTTTGATAGCGGGGTTTTGTTTGCGCAAGGTCAAAGCCAGCTCGGTTCCGCCCATGCCGGGCATAGTTAGATCTGTTAGAACCAGAGCGATTTTATTTTGATGCTGATTGTATACTTCCAGAGCCTCATAACCGTTAGTAGCTGTTAAAACATGATAGCCTAAGTGTTTTAACATTGTCCTGGAAATAGTTAAAACGGATGAATCATCTTCTACCAACAGAATAACTTCGCCCTGCCCGCGAGGCATCTCTGATATTGTTTTCCGGGGTGCAAATTTTTGTAATGAGGCAAGCTCAGGAAAATAAAGGGTAAAGGTAGTTCCAAACCCTTCCTTACTTTTTACATCAATGTGACCCTCATGCTGTTTGATAACGCCATACACTTGGGCCAGCCCTAACCCGGTGCCTTTGCCTACCTCTTTTGTGGTAAAGAAGGGTTCAAAAATTTGCCCCTGGAGTTTTGCTGGAATACCGGCGCCCGTATCTGAAATTGTCAAAACAACCCAATGTCCGTGGATAATATCCGGGTGGGGGAGAGCTTTGTCGGGCGATAACACCAGTCGAGACAGTTCAAATTGTAAATCTCCCCCTGTTGGCATTGCATCACGAGCGTTAACGGCCAGGTTGGTTAACGCTTGCTGCATCTGGGTTAAATCTGCGGTGATAATGTACCGGTTTGCCGCATCTATTTTAATAGAGATATGAATATCTTCAGGAATAGTGCGTTCCAGCAATTTAACCGTTTCTTTGACAAATGACAACAAATCCAAGGGCTGTTTTTCGGTAATTGTCTGGCGGCTGAAATCCAGAATTTGCCGGACAAGGTGGGCGGCCCGGTGTCCCTGGTTGGTAATGCGTTCCAGGTCGCTAATAGTTTCCGGGGATAGAGTAGGATTAAGCAGTAGCAGTTCGGCGTAACCGATGATACTGGTCAAAATATTGTTAAAATCATGGGCAATACCGGCGGCTAATTGACCTACCGCCGCCACACGTTCTTGTTGCTGGATGCGTTTTTGGATAACTCGCTCTTCAGTAACGTCTCTGAGTACAAGCGTTGCTCCGCCAACTTCTGGGCCGGCTGTAATAGGTTGAGACGTTATCTGAAACACTTGTTGTGGTATTCCACCAAGTTCTATCACAAAGGGCGCTTTGGTAGGGGACATTTTTAATATTATCTCAATGGCGTGCCGGCCCAGACTGGTTAGTTTATCCCCAACCTGGGCAGAGGTTAAGGGGATCATTAATTTTTTGGCTACCTCATTAGCCAGCACAATGCGTTGCTCCGAGTCTAGCTGGATTACCCCGTTAGGTAAATGGGCTACCAAATTTTCCAGCCGCTGATGTTCGGCCGCCAGTAGCGATTGTAAGCGTCCTATTGTTCCTGCGGCCTGATTAGCCACAATATGAAGCAAGCGCACCTGTTCTTTGTCAAATGTGGTTTCTTTTTCGGTAGCGACCAGGAGCAAACCCATAATCGTTTCGCCAATTAGAATGGGGACCGTCTCAAATGTTTGCAATTTTTCAAGCGCCGGTTTTAGCTTTGCCCTGGTTCTGGGTTGAATGTGGTTAGTTTCCAGGGTTGCCTTGTCCACCATTAAGCCTCGCATCCGGCTAAGTGTTTTTAGTAAATGCTCCTGAATTTGCGTTTCAACTCCAGCAGCAAGGGCGTGTTGACTTTGTATGGTCAGGGTATTTGTTGTATCGGTAAGTAAAAGGCTGGCAGACACATCATGCGGAAAGGCTTGATAAAGTTGTAAAAGAGTTAACCGGATCACTTCGTAAAGCTGCGTAGTATGGCCAAGAGCCTGGGCCAGTTCATAAAGGGTTTGAAGTTCAAAGGTGCGTTCCAGAACACGAACCTCTAGTTCTGTAGCATGTTGCTGCGCTTGCTCAAACAGGCGAACATTTTCTACGGCGATAGCAGTTTGGTTTGCCATTGCGACCATGAGTTTTACGTCTCGTTCGGTAAAATCCCGTTCATCTAAGCGGTTGATAGCCGTCATTGTGCCCAGTATCTTTTCTCGATAATGTAGCGGCACCACAATAACAGCGCCAAACCCGCCCTCGGCACGATTCTTTTGTACTGCTGGACTCTCGCGTGCGTCGGGTTTCCCTTTGGGTGATAGAGCCGGTTGCCTCTCACGCACAACCCAACCGGTCAATCCATCCATCAACTCTTCAAAAGAGTTGGTGCTGGTAATGTTTGTCTCCGGCCCGCTGATTACAATTTCCTTTCTCTGCTGTGCTTCCATATCTAAAGTGACCAATGCAACCCACGTGGCGGGCAGCACATCAACCACTTGGTCGGCCACAATTTGGAGCAAATCAGGCAAATGCTCTAAGCCAATTAGAGCACGACTGACCTGATAAAGACCTTCAGCCTCGACCAACGCAATTTGGGTTTGCTCAAATAGTTGGGCATTAGCAATGGCCACGGCGGCCTGGTTGGCAAAGGTTTGCCCCAGGGCTACCTCTGTCTGACCATAGGCAGCCACTTGCCGGCTGTCTAGTGTTAAACAGCCAATGGGGCTACGACGCACAATCAGCGGTATGCCCAACCAGCCACGGACGTGGGTGGCGTTCCCCCACCCCTTAAAACTGGAATCTGCTTGCGCATCAGCCAGATAGAACGGTTGTTGGTTTTGCAGTAATTCCTGAAAGAGGGCGTTGTCAACCGGATAATCGTGTCCCACAATTTGGCTTTGGTCTAAAAAGCCTCTCGCTGCCACGGCGGTTAATTTGTTATCCTGGTGCAAAAACACACAGGCGCTATCATAAGGCACAACCTGTCCCAGTTGAGTCAGGATGTTATCCAAAACTTCGCCCAAATCAAGGGCGGAAGTTAAAGCCGTGGTGGCCTTATGCAAGATTTCGGCCTCACGACGGCGGTGGGCTTCGGCGTTAAACAGCCGTGCATTTTCCAGAGCCAGCGAAGCCTGACCGGCAAATACTGTCAGCAATTCGGCATGCTGGGGTTGGTAGAAACCGGGTTCAGTTTTGTCCAGGGAGAAGAAAGCAATCACTTGACCCTGGGCCAGAATCGGCGCGCCAACCCAGGAGTGTATATGGGTTAAAGTTGGAATTCTAACCCAGTCGGGATATACAGCTATATCAGCAATCACCATAGGTTGTTGGGTTTTAAACATCTGCCGCAAATTTGACGTGGTTTCTATGTTAAGAGACATATGAACCATATTTTGGATAACATTTGCTCCAAATTGCTCATAACCTCGCGCGCGAACGAAACGAATGTGTCCTTCCTTAACCAGCATTACGTTGGCGGCGTCGTAAGGTATTACCCGGGCAATCTGGTCAAGAAGACGGTCAAGCACAACATCAAAATCTAAAGTAGAGCTTAAGGCCAGACCAGCCTCGCGTAACGCCTCAGCCAATTCACGTTGCTTTCGTTCAGCTTCAAGTAACCGGGCATTTCCAACAGCAATACTGGCTTGATGAGCAAAAGCCTGTAGATGTCTGGCGTGAGTCTCGCTGTAAAAACCAGGGACGCCGCTATTGAGATTAAGAAAACCAACAACTTGATCCTTAATCCAAAAGGGAGCGCCGATGTAGGAGCGAACCCAGACTGTTTCTGGAATTTGTACCCAGTCAGAATTGGTGTCTGTGTCCAGAATGATTAGGGGCTGTTTAGTTTTAGCTAGCCGTTGTAAAATGGGAAAGTTGGTCAAAGAAACACTCGCCCCTTGCATCGTGGCCTGCTGGTGTTCCATATACCCTTGGCTACTGGCAACTCGAACCATGTCAGATCCAATAAGCATAATATCGGCAGCGTCATGAGGAACTACCCGTTCAACATTCATCAGGATACATTCCAGGAGTTCATCCAGATCAAGGGTACTGTTGAGCGCAATGGCAATGTCGTTTAGAGCCTCGACCAGTTCTCGTTGTTCACGTTCGGCGGCCAATAGTTCTTCTCGTTCCGTCCTTGCTTCTTTACGGTTGGTGATGTCTTTAAAGAAGACCTGTGTGGCTGCTTTGCCCCGGTAATTAACCGGGATAGAAGTCACTTCAACATCTATGATTTCTCCATCAAGCCGAATGAACTTCTCTTCAATTAGCTCTGTTTGTTGCTTCTCCTGTTCTGTTTGCCGAATTCGGGATTGGACAATTTTTTGGTAATTGACATGTACAAAATCTCTAATTGATTTTCCTATTAATAACTCCGGATTGGCCGCCCCTATTATTTTTGCTCCAGCCGGGTTGAGAAAAACAACTTTGCCTTCGCAGTGAATTACAATGCCATCAGAAGAGAGTTTTACCGACTGACTATGATGTTCTTCTTTCTCACGCAATGCCTTAAGTGTTTTGGCATAATTAAGAGCCTGGTGGATAGCATATTCCAACAGTGGCACGCTGAGTTGATCTTTAACCAAATAATTCACCGTACCCATTTCTTTTAACTTAGCTTCTATTTCGCAGTCTTTTTGCTTGACCAGTAAAATGATTGGCGACTGACACCCCAGATTAACCGCTTCAAGCAAAAGCTCAAGTCCGTTGCGTTTGTTTAGGGAATACTCTACAAGATAAACCTCATGCCGATTATCAACCATTGCCGCCAAAGCCGTCTTGTAGGTTGTTGTCCATTGTGGGGTGCAGGTCCAACAATCAACTTTAGAGATTAAGTTGTTAATAACGGTACAATCTTTTTCATCATTATGAACAATCAGAAGTTGCAATTGATGTTTGTCCATAGAAATCTGTACTCCTTTAAGTGTTGGACAAAAGGCGCAATGGCAAGCGAGAGTGAAATTTTAGCGTCTTGGGCATTTAGCAGTTCCAAAATTTAAAAGGCGACAGATTCGGTAATTTGCAACCTTGCAACCTTGTTTTCCAAGCATTCACTACCGCATACTTTCATTATACCATTTTTATTGGTTATGTGGATAAGTGAGTAGTCCTATCCTGTTTTGATATTTTGAGCGTTAAAGCTATACTCAGCAACAAAGACTGACAGCAATTCCCGGTTTGACAATTAGGGTATGAAAATTGTTGCAATTGTGGGCATTTCAGAGCAGAATTTCCAGAATGATAGAATTTTGATTCGTTAATTCTGCCAATTCTGCTCTTACGCCGGCAAAAATCAGCCCGGCT
>JAJRVO010000629.1 GCA_024277275.1 Chloroflexota bacterium | reverse complement strand
CGTTACAATTTTGGGCATGGTTCAGAAACACAAGCAAACAAGTTGACACTTTCATCGGACAGCGTGGGCAGAGAAAACCCGTAATGCGTAAAAGGGCAGTTTGTTGGGAAATTATTACGCATTACGTTTTACAGGCATTGCAGTGTCAATCTAACTTGTCCTATGATAAAAATAATAAAGGAGTCATATCTATGACCACCGAAGAATCTACCGTCCCTTCTAACTTTATCCGAAAAATGGTGGAAGAAGATAACCAGACCGGCAAATTTGGCGGGCAGGTACATACGCGCTTTCCGCCGGAGCCAAACGGCTATTTGCACGTGGGTCACGCCAAGGCCATTTGCCTGGATTTTGGCATTGCGGCCGAGTATGGCGGCCTGTGCAACTTACGCTTTGACGACACCAACCCGGTCAAAGAGGAAGAAGAATTTGTGGAGTCTATCCAGGAGGACGTGCGCTGGCTGGGCTTTGATTGGGAAGACCGGCTTTTTTATGCCTCTGACTACTTTGATCAACTCTATCAATGGGCCGTACAACTGATCAAAAACGGCAAAGCTTACGTTGACAGCTTGAGCGCGGATGAAATTAGAGAATACCGGGGCACGCTGACAGAGCCAGGCAAAGAAAGCCCCTATCGCAACCGCTCAATCCAGGAGAACCTGGATTTGTTTGAGCGCATGCGGGCCGGTGAATTTGAGAATGGAACCCACGTTTTGAGGGCCAAAATTGATATGACCTCCGGTAATCTTAACATGCGCGACCCGGTTATGTACCGTATTCTCCACGCCGCCCATCACCGAACCGGCGATAAGTGGTGCATCTACCCCATGTACGACTATGCCCACGGCCAATCCGATTCAATTGAAGGCATCACCCACTCGTTTTGCACCATAGAGTACGAAGACCATCGCCCTCTATACGATTGGTTTCTTGATGAATTGGGTGTTTACCACCCCCGGCAAATTGAGTTTGCCCCTCTCAATCTTAGCTACACCGTTTTGAGCAAGCGCAAGTTGCTGCGGCTGGTCAGCGAAAAGCACGTAAACGGCTGGGACGATCCCCGAATGCCGACCCTGTCGGGGTTGCGGCGGCGCGGTTATACCCCGGAGTCAATCCGGGATTTTTGCGAGCGCATCGGCGTGGCAAAAAATGAAAGCGTCGTTGATATCGCCCTGTTGGAACATACTCTCCGCGAGGATTTAAACAAACGCGCCCAGCGGGTGATGGCTGTTTTGCGTCCTTTAAAAGTAGTCATCGACAACTACCCTGAAGATCAGGTAGAAGAGTTTGAGGTTATTAACAACCCGGAAGATCCTGATATGGGGTCGAGAAAAGTACCGTTCTCGAGGGTGGTGTATATTGAACGGGAGGATTTTCTTGAAGACCCGCCCAAAAAGTTTTTCCGCCTGGCTCCTGGTCGTGAAGTCCGGCTAAAAAGCGCGTATTATATCACCTGCGTTGATGTGGTTAAGGATGAGCAGACAGGCCAAATTCTTGAGGTGCATTGCACTTATGATCCTGAGTCGCGGGGCGGTGGAACGCCGGACAAACGCAAGGTTCGGGGAACGCTGCACTGGGTTTCGGCGGCTCACGCCCTTGACGCCGAGGTGCGATTGTATGATTATCTCTTTAGCAAACCAGACCCGGAGAATGTGGAAGAAGGCTCTGATTTTACAGCGAATTTGAATCCTGATTCATTGGAATCGCTGACATTTTGCAAGGTTGAACCCGACCTGGCTAAGGCCGCACCCGGCAGTCGCTACCAGTTTTTGCGACAAGGTTATTTCGCCGTCGATCCCGATTCTTCCGATGAAAAGCTTGTGTTCAACCGGGCGGTTTCGTTACGGGATACATGGGCCAAGATACAAAAAACACAAAAAAAGTAGGATGAGTTGCCGTATACTCAGGCCAGACCTGAAAGGTTTCCAAAAACACCTTGTCGACAAAAAGGTTTCCTGACTGAACCAATAATTATGCCAAAAAACGAGTCAAAAACCTTTCAGGTCTTGAAACAGGGCAACGGTTGAGCAGTCGCGCTAAATCTTAATAAATCGTAATGTTCAAACCATTGACAAAACATTTTTTGTATGATATTGTGGTTATGTAATTTCTTACAAATTTTTTAAGAAAGGGGGTTAGCAAACTATGTTATTTCTTCCGCGTGAAGAAGGTCAAGGTTTGGTAGAGTATGCGTTGATCCTGGTGCTTGTCGCCATTGTTGTTATCGCTATTCTTCTGTTGCTTGGCCCAGTTGTTGGTAACGTCTTCAGCAATATCGTCGGCGCTCTCTAATAATTCATTTCTTTTTGAACTTCTTTTTTTCATCAGAAAAGCCGCCAAATTTGGCGGCTTTTCCCTTTTCTACAGCAATTCTTCCAGTTCGGCAGCCGTTGTAACCGGCTGTTTGCAACTAAATTTTTGGCACACGTAGGCTGTAGCCTTGCCCTCTTGTGAGGGCCGTTCTTGAACCAGTGCGGGATGTCCCTCGGTATCGTTTTCATTAGCAACAGCAACAACTTGATTGGGTCGATAGGAGGCTAACAGGGTTTTGAGCATATTGCCGGTCTCCTCACTGTCAAGTTGACCAATAACGGCCACTTCTTTAGGAGAAGCCAGGGTAAATTCCAATGAACCCAACCAATAAGCAAATGCTTCAGGATGTTGACTCATTGGCCCTTGCAAACCCGCCAGAGCCTTTATGGCCGGTTCCTGGTATTTATCTTGACCCGTATACGCGGCCAATAACAGCAATGCGCGAACGGCCACACTGTTGCCGCACGGAATAGCGTTATCCTGCAAACTCTTGGGCCGGGTAACTAGCTGCTCATGGTCGTCGGCGGTGTCAAAAAAGCCGCCCGCTTCCTCGTCAAGAAAGTGTTCAAGCGTCACATCCATTAAGGCAAGGGCTTGTTGAAACCAGCGCGGATTAAAAGTGGTTTGATACAATGCCAACAGTCCGTCTGCGTAAAAAGCGTAATCTTCAAGATAAGCCATTAATTTAGCTTGACCCGGTTCCGCCTTCCACGTGCGGAACAAACGCCCATTTTTCATCATTGTCGATAAAATAAACTCCGCATTGCGCGTAGCGATATTGTTATAATCTTCCCGACCCAGCGTCCGGCCCGCTTCGGCAAAGGCCGCCAGCATCATGCCGTTCCAGGCCGTTATAATCTTCTCGTCTCGACCGGGCTTGATGCGTTTTTCTCGCGTCTCAAATAATTTGCTTCGCCCTCGCTGCAAAATCTCTTCCAGATTCTCCAAAGACAGGTTTAATTGTTCAGCCACCCGCTCAAACGGAGTCGGAATATTGAGGATTGATTTTCCCTCAAAGTTTCCGCCGGGTTTAATGTCGTAGACTGCGCAGAAAACCTCGCCCTCTTCTTGGCCTAAAATAGCTGTTACCTCGTCTGGCGTCCAGACAAAGAATTTGCCCTCTTCGCCTTCGCTGTCGGCATCTTGGGTAGAGTAGAAACCGCCATCCGGGCCGGTCATCTCGCGGGCTACGTAGTCCAGGGTTTCTTCCACAATCCGTCGATAGAAAGGTTTGCCGGTTAGCTGATACGCGTGCAGATAAAGTCTGGCCAGCAGGGCGTTGTCGTATAACATTTTTTCAAAGTGGGGAACCAGCCACACCGCATCAACCGAGTAACGGTGAAAACCGCCGCCGAGTTGATCGTACATACCCCCGTGGGCCATTTTATGCAGCGTTAACTCAACCATTTCCAGCGTGCCGGCTTTTTTGTTGCGGACGTGAGCGCGTAGCAGAAAATCGTAGGTCATCGGTTGCGGAAATTTTGGCGCGCCGCCAAAACCGCCGTTGGTTCGGTCAAAGTTGCGACTTAATGCTTGTACAGCCAACTCCGGCACAGTCGGGTCCAGAGGCCCTTCAACTTGAAGAGAAATACGGCTGCGTATTCTGGACAAAAGCGAGTCGCCAGATTGGGCAATATCATCTTTTTTGTTTTGGTAGGCTTGAGCAACGGTATTTAACACCTGCTCAAAACTGGGCATTCCGTAGCGCTGAGTGGGCGGAAAGTAAGTGCCGCCATAAAACGGGACGCCGTCGGGAGTGAGAAAAACGCTCATTGGCCAGCCGCCCTGGCTGGTAATAGCCACCACGGCGTCCATATATATCGAGTCGAGATCGGGCCGTTCCTCCCGGTCGACTTTAATGTTTACAAAATGCTCGTTCATCACGGCGGCGGTTTGCTGGTTTTCAAAACTTTCGTGTTCCATAACGTGACACCAGTGACAGGCGGAGTAACCAATGCTTAAAAAAATAGGCTTGTCTTCGGCTTTGGCTTTGGCTAGTGCCTCCTCGCTCCACGGATACCAATCTACCGGGTTATTGGCATGTTGCAGCAAATAAGGGCTGCTTTCTTTGGCTAATTTGTTAGGCATCAAGCCTCCTTTTTTGTAAAAAGTATGATAAAAATTAAGATTAGTATAGCAGCAACATTAGCGCTTGTAAATTAATATGCGCATTTGGGCCTTTGTCGGTTTCGGGGTAGACTCATTTATTAACATCCCCAAGAAAGTAGCAGGGTAGCAGGGTGGCAGGGTAGCAAGGTAGCAGGGTAGCAGGGTAGCAAGGTGGCAGGGTAGCAGGGTGACGCCCATTATTTTTTTGCAACCTTGCAACTCTGCAACCTTGCAACTCTGCAACTCTGCAACTTTGCAAAAGCCTGAGACGCAAAAGAGACAATATGATTAAATTTGAATATATGATTTGCTCTGCTCAACTGATGCATCTTACCTTTGTTAATGGTCAGTGGCAAGGTGATTTGCCGCCCGGCGTTAATGGCGCGCTGGATACTTGCCCCAAACTATGGGATTTTTTGCAAGAGGCGGGAGATGATGGGTGGGAGCTAATTACTGTCACGTCTTTTGTTAAACCCGATGAGCTAACCACGCTGTACCTGAAGCGAAAGAAAACAGGCTAAGAATGGTGATGCAGAAAAATATGCTTCTTGTGTTATTTGGCTTACTTTTGGTTGCAGGCCTGATTGGTTGCGGCGCTT
>JAJRVO010000628.1 GCA_024277275.1 Chloroflexota bacterium | reverse complement strand
TGTTTCTTAAATCGTGTGGGCCAGACCGCAGAGGTTTCTTAAGCCCATTTTAACTGCAAGTTAGGGTCATAATCGAGGCAAATTCGCTTGAAAATATCTCGCAAAAAACCTCTGCGGTCTTTAAGAAACACGCTCTTAGGCAAAACCAATCGTCAATCGTCAATCGAAAATTGGTCTCTGGCAAAATTGGTTACAAAAGAAGAGTGACAATTTTTTGTCGATGTAAATGCCCAAGACGCTACTTCACCCGCACCTCATCCTTACGCGGGTCAGCTTTTAACGCCTAGACCACCGGCAGCGTGGTCCCCTCGCGGTCTTTGTACCAGGCGGCGTGTTCAAAACGCTCGTCGGCGTGTTCGCCGGCGCTGTTGGCTAACAGCCAGGGAGTGTGGGCAAAGAAATAAGGCGGGGCGTCGTCCAGCATAGCGTGGTAGGCGGCCAGGGTGAGCGCGGTTAAATCTTCCTCTCGCACCGGCGGGTAGCGAGGGTCTTGCGCCGCGCCGGCAATAGCCCCCCCCTCAGTGCCGATGACCGGCACGTAGTAGCCAAAGCGATCAAAAAAGATGTTGGCGTAAGCCTCAAATTTGCGAAAAGCGTTAGAGTCCTCGTCGATGGTATTGCCGACCCAAAAGCCGCCCTGCTCACGGGGCAGCTTGGCGATGCTGCGGGCGTGGTTGATGGCTTCCGCTTGCTCCGGGGTTAGCTTCCACTCCGCTATTTCCTCCTCGGTCAGCGGCACGTCATCCACGTTGACCGGGTCGGTGGGGTAATCCAGGGGGTGGTTAAGAAAGTAGTTGTGGACCGGTATCCACGCTCCCGGCAGCAAATCGGCCTGTCCCCTGGCCCGGACGCCGTCTAAAAATTGACGCAGAAATACCATGTCGTCCATTGTGCCGCCCCCGGCCAGTGGCGGCAGGCTGGGATGTCCCCCGGTAGCGTAAACGTCTTTAGCCGCTAAAATCCACAAATCAACAATGCGCTCGACGTTGATAGCCTCGCCCTCTTGCCAGCCGCCGGGCGGGCCGCCCAGGTTTGGCTCGTTGTAAAGCTCAAAGTAGTGAACGCCCATTCCCGTAGCCTCCGTCACCAGTGGGGTTAGGTGCTGGTACGGCTTGTTAAAGGGTTTGAAGACGCGCATCACCGGCTCTATATCGTTGGCGACCAGGCGCTTGATGAGATACGGATCGGCTACAGCGGGCTGGTCGTCCTGTAAAAATTTGACCCATTTGATGTTCATTTCCCACAGTTCCGGCACAAAATAATCGACCACTTCCGGCGGCAGCTTTTGATTGGTGGGCGACCAATGAATGCCGCGCCCGTTATCATTGGGGGGACGGGGGTAGTTGCCCAAGAGGTTTATATCGGGTTGGGGGGGGGCTTTTTCGGCCCAACACTCCCGGTCTGTGTCGACACAGGTAATACGGGCCTCGTTTAGTCGGGGGCGGTTTTTCAGCGTCTCGACCACCGGCTCCTGATCGCCCTCACGGTCGTGATACCAGGCGTTGGCCTCCCACACCGGGTCATTATAATCGAGCGCCCGTTGGGCCAGCAGCCAGGTTGAGGTGGCAAAGTAGTAGTCCGGCGCGTTGTCCAGCATATAATCCGCGCTCCAGAGCGTCCACTCGGCCACGGTTTGACCGTCAGACTTAGGATAGCGCGGGTCTTCGCCGGAGCCTCGGGTGGCCCCGCCCTCGGTAGAAATCATCGGGATTTCAAAGCCAAAGAGGTCAAAAAACTGGTTGCGATAAGCGATAAAGTGGAAGAAGTTGGTGGCATCGTCGTAAAGGTTGTCGCCCAAAAAGAAGCCGCCCGGCTCACGGGCCGTAGCTCTAAAGCGGTTGATTTCTGCCGCCAGTTCCGGGGACAAACTATAGCGGGAAATTTCTTCATCGGTCAGCGGGCGGCCGGTCAGGTTAACGTCGTCATAAGGATAGGTGGGGGGATGGTTGATGTGGTAGTTGTGGATGGAGGCCCAGGAGAAATAGAGCACATCCTGGTTGCCCTGCTCTTGGAGGGCGTTGAAGAAGCGGTAAAAGAAGTCTTGCCGCCAGCCATCGATTTTTTGAGAGGGGGCAAAGAAGGAAGGAAGGCCGGGATATCCCCCGGCTTTGTAGATAGTGCGAGCCGCGTCGGCCCAGATTTGGGCCAGGTATTCCGGCTGCGGCTCTCCGTCCGGCCGGCACCAGCCGCCACTCTCGCCGAACTGGTTGGGTTCGTTGTACAGGTCGAAATAGTAAACGCCTTTTGCGGCGTAATGGCGCACCAGGCTTTCCAACTCTTTTGGGTTGTAGGGGGTGTTGCACTGCTGGTAGATGCGCAGGATGGGCATGATATCCCGGCTGACCAGGTCATCTATAGTGCGGTCATAATCTCGACCTTTTGTGCCGTCGTTGAGAAGTTTGACCCATTTGATGTTCATCCGGGCCAGTTCCGACACAAAGTAGCTGGTCGCCTGGTCTGATTGGGCGTAGAGGTGGGTACTCCAGTGGACGCCCAGGCCGTTGTCGTTGGCCGGACGGGGGTAGGCGTTTAGGGGGAGGGGTTTGGCGGGGAATTCCGATTTTGGATTTTGGATTTTGGATTTTGGATTGGGGGAGGGAGTGGGAGGCAGGGGAATAAGGGTGAGGGTTGCGAGCGGGGGTGAAGAAGTTGGAGTTTGCTCATTGTTAATTGCTAATTGTTCATTGCCAATTGACGTTGTGGGGATGGAGGTGACGAGATTAGGGGTGATTTGGGGTGGGGGGGGCGTCGATTGGCAGGCAGTGAGGATGAGGAGAGCGACGGTTAGCAACAAGAGACGCAAACTCAATCGTTCATCTCCAGATGGTCCAAAAAGTCAGCAAAAGCCAACAATTCTGTACTTACCTGCTGCCAGGTTGATGATAAATCTTCTATTAGGTGTTTCATCCGAGAGGCATCTAAATGTGTGGCATAGATATTGCGCACTCGGTGTCGGAATTTACGATACTCATCTAATCGTTGTCCAGAATCTACGCTCAACACAGCCGGTCGTACAGAAGGCAACTCCATTATCATTTGGCGCAACAACTCTGTATGCCAGGCTGTTCCACCTAGAGCGCCTCCATCCATTTCCGTTGCTACCAATTCCATTACTCGTTCCAGTCCATTATAAAAACTGTGCAAATTCAACGCTACTGAGTTGAGAAATGCATCTCGGTCTTCTGTGGCAGTTTTGGTACGCTGCCAATGGCGGGTAACGATGGAGGTCGTTTGTTCCAGTTCATCAATTTCCAACCGAATACGTTGGGCCAGCGCTTTACGGTGAACCATTATAAATCAACTCCTTCCCGTTCTATTTGCAAATGCAGGTTGGGTGAAGCTGTCTCAATATCTATCAAGTCTATATCAAACTCATTTCCAAATCTATCCAACGCGGCCCACGCCCGCCAGAAGTCTCGAGAGGATATTCCCTCGACGGCCAGGTCTATATCTGAACGCGCATGAAAAAAGTCCTGTCGCGCCAATGATCCAAAAAGAGTCACTTGACTGGCTCCAAACTGTGCTTTAATAAGTTCAGCCGCCTGCCGAGCCAACACTTGAGCGCGTTGAATACGCCGGCGTTGTTTCTGGCGTTCCTGTTCAGCTTGCTGCCGCGCTGTGGCTCGGTAAACGGCCATATCTTCATCAGTTATTTGAATTGCTGTTTTTGCCATTTTTGTGTTCCGGTAGTTCACGCTTCAACTGCTACCACAATAATCATAGCGCGGCAAGCCGCAAATTAACAATGAGCAATTAACAATGAACAATGAACAAATGATTCTCGCGGATAACGCAAATGTTGCGAGGTAATACTATAACATAGCGCGGCAAGCCGCAAATTAACAATGAGCAATTAACAATGAACAAATGATTCTCGCGGATAACGCAAATGTTGCAAGGTAATACTATACAGTGTTTCATTCACCAAGATGCTTGTTGTAAAAGACCAGTTTACATTGCCTTGAGTGCGGAACATATGCGCCAACTTATTTTTCCGTTACAAATAAGGCACAATAAACCAAAAAGGTCCGGCCAAAGTAAGCAAACC